>JBDLWN010000116.1:0-8917 GCA_039804225.1 Chloroflexota bacterium | reverse complement strand
CCTGGCGGCAGGTGCCGCGCGAATGAGGCGGCGAAGTCGATCTCTTCAGATTCGGTAGCCGCCTCTTCTAAGAAGACCGGAGTGCGGGCCTCGAGCTTGTTGATGAGATCGGCGATCTCTGCGCTCATCGGAGCGGCGGTGATCAGCAGGCGCTCGCTGGGATAGCCCCAGGCGCAGTAGGCGGTTGCACCTGCCACGTAGACGCTCATGAGGCGGCCGCGCTCCTGTGGCTCTTCGTTGGGGACGTCGGCGCGGACTCGGCTAAGGGTAGGACTCATTGGGACTCCTTCCGCTACGGGGTCGGCGATTGGCAGCGCCTTCGCGGACCCATCACGAACCCACCCTAACGGCCACCTGTGCCAACAGAGTGGCACGGCCGTTTGGAGCCTAGTACCCGCGGCGAACCATCTCAATAAAGATGCGTCCGGCGGTGCGGGCATCGGTCTCGGCCCGGTGCGGCTGCCCCTCAACCTGAATGCCGAGCTCGGCCACCGCCTCGCTCAGCTTCGGCCACTTCTCGTTCTCTGGAACCAGGTTCTCCATGGTGCAGTACTGCTTGGAGGGGGGAACGAAGACGCCCAGCCAGCGCAGGCCGTTGCGGTCGAACTCCATGTTGTGGGCGATGACGAGCTCGGTTCCATGCAGGGCGTCGGTCATCTGCTGGCGCGCCACGCCGCGATCTACCCCAGCGACATCGATCATCTCGGGGGTGATCTTGGTGAGGTTGATGATGAAGTCGGAGATGGCAGTCTCCGGATAGACGAGGGTGGACCAGGTGCTCACTTCGCGTGAGCCCTCATAGATCACCGCTGCGGCCTCAATCACGCCGGTCGAAGGATTACGGCTCCAGATGCCGGTCGTCTCAAAGTCGATCGCCGCCCAGCGCGCAGGCAGCGTGCGTCGAAATCGATCGGTTGGCGTCGCCAGGTTCATGGGGCGATTATGCCGCCTTCGGGCTACGATGCGGATGTGGAACTTCTCCTTCTCGCCCTACTCGGTGCCGGCGCCTCAGCGATCACGATCGTGTCGGGCTTTGGGCTTAACGCGGTGCTCGTTCCCGCCTTCGCCGTGCTCTTCCCCCTGCCACTCGCTATTGCTTCGGTAGCGCTCGTTCACCTGATTGCGAGTGCCATCCGGTTGGTGATCTTCCGCGCACATGTCAATCGGGTCATCGCTTGGCAGTTTGTGCCCTGGGCGATCGCCGGTGGGCTCGTCGGGGCGCTCTTCCTGGAGCTACTCGGAGGCATCCCCGTGATTGCCACCTACCCGCTCTTTGGGGTGACCAAATCCATCACAGCCGTCAAGGTGGTGGTCGGCTTCACCATCGCCGCCCTCTCGCTCTATGAGCTGCGTCGCGGCGCACAGCCGGTTGGTCTCAGCAGGGTTGGCGTGAGCGCTGGAGCGCTCGCCTCGGGCTTCTTTGGTGGCCTCTCTGGGAACCAGGGGGCGATTCGCAGCACGGTGTTGATTCGCGCCGGCCTCACCCCGCTCGGCTTTGCCGCCACCGGCGCTCTCGCCGCCATCACGATTGACCTCACCCGCCTCGCTGTGTATGGCACGGCGGGGAGCATCACCGCGATTGTTGCCGACGTTGCCATTCGCAACGCGATCGTTGCCGCCACGATCGGCGCAATCGTTGGCGCTCTCGCCGGGCGACAACTACTTGCCGCCATGAGTAGCGCGCGACTGCACCTGGTTGTGGGCTGGAGCCTCGTTGCCGGTGGCGCTCTCATTGGGGTTGGGGCCCTGTGATTCGCTCATTAGTACATGGCCGTAGCGCTGAGCGACTCGTGCTTTTTGGTGCGGCAGCAATTCTTGGCTGCGACCTCCTCGACCAAACGCTTGACGCCCGGATCTATGCCGCCTCCGAACACGCGTTGGGCTCAGCCGCTTGGCTCTTTCACCTTGGCCTTGGCGCGATCTTCGCGGTGGTACTCATCTTGCTCGCCCGCAACTGGGGCGTTCCAGGCAAGGCGGGAATCTGTCGCGCGCTGATCCTGGCCGCGATCGGCATTGTGGGGCTCACCATCTTCCCAACCGACCCAGGCTGGCAGGTAGTGACAGTGGCGGGGCGACTCCATCCGTCATTTGCAATCTTGGCGGCTGGGAGCCTGCTCTTTGCAGCGTCTCGATTGGCACACCCGAAACGACTCATCATCGACACGGTGCTGCTGTACGGCGCAGGGTTCGCGGGCTACTTCGTTGGTGGTGGCGCTGGTGCGGCGGAACGAGCGGCGCTCGCGGTAGTTGGAGTGCTGCTCTTCTTGGCAGCGCGCCGAAGCCGCTAGACCGACTTTGAGCGGGCTACGGCGCTACTCGCGCCGCCCTTCTTCCCTACGGTGCGCAGTTTCATCTCAACGATGGCACGCTGCGCCTCTTGCGAGCTGCGGATCACTTCGCGAAGCGAGGCGCTGTCGATTGGCCCATACATGTGGTGCCCACGGGCGGTGCGTAAGATCGAGATGGCGAGGGAGCGGATCTCGGCGGCGGTCATGCCAACGCTTTTGAGGTACGGGCTCATCCACTGAATGCAGCGCTCGACGTTGGCGTCAAAGAGGAGCTTCATCCCCTCGCGGCCGACCTTGGTGGACTCCACGTAGCGAATGACCTCCCACATCTCTCTCTGCTTCAGGTGGAACTTGCACCCGCTCTCGACGACGGCGTCAATCTCTTCGGACCAGGTGGCGGCGGTCCAAGGACGTGAGGTGGAGAGCACTACGCTCGACCACCAGGCACCAGCCCAGGTTTCATAGAGTTCAAAGAATATGGAGTCGCGATCGTCGAAGAACTGGTAGGCCGTGCCGGCGGCGATCTTCGCCTTGGCGGCAACCATCTGCATAGTGACGCTGCCAACACCTTTGCTATTGGCCAAATCCTTCGCTGCCTCAAGGATGAGGGCACGGGTGCGCAATGAGCGAGCTTGGCTCGGAATACGTCGGCGGCCGCCAGCCCAGGTGGCGAGCGGGAACGGCGCAGGTGTCAGTGAGCCCTCGGGGGCGATGACGATCTTCCCTTTCGCGAGTCGCGTTTTAGCAGGCATACCCCTACTGTTGCACACATATGCGGTGGTTCACGTATTTTTTGAACAACCTTCGCGTTGAATCAGCTTCAACGCACAGAAGGTGAGCCTTACTCTTGTTTATTCGGAGGGTTTGCCTATGCGGCGTTGTGACGCCGCAGAAGCTCTCGGACGAGTGCGCTCTGGGCAGCAAATGAGCCGTCAATCACATCAGAAAGCGTTGTCGTGGCCAGAGCGACAAAGATGTGATGGCCACGGGCGGTGTACGTATTCGCCCGACTCAAGAATTGGATCTCTTCCTTGGTGAGGCCCCTTGAAGTCAAGTACGGTGACGCGCTGCGCACGCTGCGGTCAATCTGTGCGTTCAACATCATCGGTGCAGCCTTCCGCCCCTCCGCAGTAGCATCAACGTGGCGAATCACTGGCCATGAGTCGGCCTGCTTGAGTAAGAAATTGCAGCTTCCCGCGATGAGCGCCTTCAGCTGCTCCTCCCACTTCTCCGTCCAGAGTTCACTCGTGTACATCAGGATGACGCTCCACCAGTCTCGGTACCACTCCTCATAGATGTCGCGGTAGATGCACTCCAGGTCGTCGAAGAACTGGTAGGCGGTGCCGCTGGCGATGCCGGCGCGCTTCGAGACGAGCTGCATCGTGACGCCGTTGATACCGTTCTCATTCGCAAGGTTTCGCGTCGCATCAAGGATCAGTTTCCGAGTGGCAATTGAACGCTCCTGCTTTGGCTCATGCCGTGCGTCAGTGCGCCAGTTAACGAGCGGAAAGGGATCAGGCGGCAGGCCACCATCTGCGGCGATCAGGTTGTTTGGCGCGGAGGTGCTGCTCATGTGCTAACTCTGCCATACGCGCCGCTGTGGGCACATGTGAGCCATCACAGACTCAAAGTTTGGTTACTCGGCGGCGCGACGCAGGTGGCGGATCAGCTTCTCGGCGGCGTTGGCGCCGGGAGCACCGGTGACACCGCCGCCCGGCGCGGTGCCCGCGCCTGAGAGGAAGAGCCCGTCAATTGGCGTCTCGTAGCGACCAATGCCGTAGAGCGGGCGCCACTGGGCAAACTGGTCGAATCCTTCGTTGACGTGCATCGCATGGCCTCCGGTTGCACCCCAGTCGCTCTGCAGGTCGGCCGGCGTAATGAGTTGTCGCGCCACGATGTGGCCGCCGATCCCTGGGGCAACCGTTTCCAATACCGCAACGGCGCGGTCGGCGAGCGTCTTGCGTGCATCGGCGGTCCAGCCACCCTTCAGGTCGACCGGCGCGTATTGCACCACGGCGCTCAGCAGGTGGCGCTTGTCGTTGGTGAGGCTCGGGTCGATCAGCGTTGGGATCATTGCCTCAACCACCGGCACGTCGCTCATCTCGCCGTACTTGCTCGAATCAAAGGCGCGCTCAATGCCCAAAATGTCGCTGAGGATGGTGATGCGGCCACGCAGACGCACCTCTTGTTCGGCCGCCGAGCCCGCGCTCGGGAAGACTGGAAGCCGGTCGAGCAGAATGTTGAGCTTGGCGGTCACGCCCGTGTTGCGCGTAGCGCGCAGTCGTCGACGCAGTTCTGGACCGGTGGCCTCAACGCCGAGCAGGTTGAGCAGCGTGCTCTTTGGGTCAAGTGTAGACAGCACATATGGCGCAATGATCTCTTCGCCGCTCGCGAGTGCCACGCCCGTCACGCGACCGTCGAGCTCGGTGATGGTGGTGACCTGTGCGCCCGTGCGAATCTCGGCACCGAAGCCGCGCGCCGCATCGGCGATTGCGCCGATGAGTGCGCCCGGGCCGCCAATGGCAACAACGGTTTCGCCCGATGCGCCGCCGTCGGCGCCGTCGCCCGTAATGCTGTCAAAGAGGAGCGATGCGCCGGTGCCTGGCGAGATCGGCCCGCTGGCGTTGTAGCGCGAGCCGCGCCAGGCGATGAGTGCTTCGAGGTGATCGTCGTTGATGTACTCGTTCACCAGGTCGGCCGCCGACATTGGAAGCATGCGAAGAATTTCGCGACCGTCGCCCTCTTCGAGTCCGGTGAACGGCGCGCGGAAGGCGAAACCGGCGAGCAACTCGGCGACCGACTTGCCGCCGTCGAGATCTGGCGGAATGCCGTCAAGGACCTTCTCGAAGTAGCCGCCGATGCGGCGCATGCGGCCGTCGAGCTTCAAGTAGCCAGCGGCAACCTTGTCGCCGTTCGGGCGCGTAGCAAGTTCGGCGGCGGTGCGCTTCGCATCGCGCCACAAGGTGATGGCGGTGCCGCTCGTTGGGTGCGGCGCGAAGTTGCGCGCCTCTGGCTCCACGAGCTTTACCTTGCCTTGCAGGCCAAGGTCGCGGGCAACGCGCGGTCGGAATCGACCCACGGTGTGCGCGAGCATTGGCGCGCGAATGCCGTCAACGTCGCCGGTGAGCGCCATCCCGCCGAGTTCGGTGCGGGCTTCGACCAAGATGGTCTTCATCCCGGCACGTGCCAGGTAGGCGGCGGCAACGAGACCGTTATGCCCACCGCCAATCACCACCACGTCGGCGGTCGCGGGTGCCTTCACACCACGTGAAGCCTTCTGCACCTTTGGCGGCAGCTCAGCCTTACTGGCTGCAGACTTCTTGGCGGCCATTACGCCTCCCCTCGCTTGCTCTTCAAGATCTCAAGTGCGGCGAGGCGGCCAGGGGCCGCCATGATGCCGCCGCCCGGATGGGCCGAGGAGCTGGCGAGCCAGTAGTCGCGGATCGGTGTCTTGTAGCGCGACCAGCCACTGACTGGTCGGTTGAAGGCCATCTGCTGCACCAGGATCTCGCCCTGGAAGATGTTCCCTTCGGTGAGGCCGATGGTGCGCTCCAGGTCGAGCGGAGTCATGATCTGGCGCCCCACGATCTTGTCGCGGAAGTCCGGCGCAAACTCGGAGATGGTGTCGACGACGAGATCACCGAACTGCTCCTTGATGTTGTCCCAGCCGCCGTGCTCTGGCGCCAACTTATGCGGCGCGTACTGCACGAACGCCGTGGCGACGTGCTTCCCTGGAGGAGCCATCGATGGGTCAACGAGGGTTGGAATCAACATGTCGAGGAACGGACGCTTGCTCGGATGGCCATGCTTCGCGTCGTCATATGCCCGCTCCATATAGTCCGGGCTTGGCGAGATGCTCACCGTGCCCATGAGGTGGCCGTGTCCTGGAGGTGCCGCCGTAAAGGTTGGGAGGCCGTCGAGGGCGAAATTCACCTTTGCTGAGCTACCACGGAACTTGAAGTTGCGAATCGCGGTTTCGAACTCTGTTGGGAGCGAACCGGCGGGGAGCATGTCGAGGAAGGTGTGCTTCGCATCGGCGGCCGACACGATCGTGTCGCCGTAGACCTCTTCGCCAGATTCAAGTACCACGCCGATCGCCTTATCGCCGCGCAGCAGCACCTGCTTCACTGGCGCGTCGGTGCGGGTAATGGCGCCGAACGACTGCGCCGCGCTCGCAATGGCCGCCGCGACGGCACCAGTGCCGCCCTGCGGCAGGGCCCACTCACGGAACGAGCCGTCAATCTCACCGAAGTAGTGATGCAAAAAGACCATCCCCGTGCCCGGCGACTTGATCCCCAAGAACGTTCCGATGATGCCTGATGCCGACATGGTGCCGATGAGCGGCTCGCCCTCGAACCAGCGGCGCAAGAAGTCGTAGGCGCTGCCCGTAATCAGATCAAGGAGGGCACCCTTGGTGCGCAGCGGCAGGTGGCCGAAGTCTTTGGCGAGGCCAGCGTACTCAAGCCACTCCTTCGGATCTCCGTACGGATCGGGTGCTGGCATATCGATCGCTGGGCGAATGAAGCGGGTGATGTCGGTGACGGTCTGCTTGAAGTCGTCGTAGTTGTCGGCGTCGCGGTGCGACCACTTGCGAATCTCGCGCAGGGTGTCGGCGTGATCGGTGCGGCGATCGAGGTAGCCATCCCAGTGCGGCGTGTAGGTGCCGACCGACGGCGCCATCTGCAGGCCGTGCTTGGCGAGGTCGAGCTCGCGAATCACCTGCGGGCGCAGCAGGCTCACCAAGTACGAGGCGACCGAGAACTTGTAGCCCGGCACGGGCGACTCGGTGAGGGTGGCGCCACCCAGAACGGAGCGGCGCTCAAGGACGATGACTTTCAGTCCGGCCTTCGCGAGGTACGCCGCGGTAGTGAGGCCGTTATGCCCACCACCCACAACAATCGCGTCGTACCGATCCGCCACTGTTCCTCCCAACCTCGCCCCGAATCGCTAGGATGCAGGTGCGGGCAATGGTACCGCCTAGGCCGCTGAGAGAGAGGGAGGGACGCATGCCGCTCGAGACGCCGTTCCACTCTCGCACCGCAGAACTCAACCAGGCACGCCGCTGGCGCAACTGGTCGGGATTCTTCATCGCCGACTCGTATATGCCCGCCCACGACTTGGAATATCACGCGGTCCGATTCTCGGCCGCCCTCTTCGATATCACCCCTATGTGCAAGTACCGCCTGACCGGCCCTGACGCCGCCAAGCTGGTAGACCGCGTCATCACCCGACGCGTCGATCGCATCAAGCCAATGCGTGTCATCTACACCCCATGGTGTGACGAGACTGGTCGCGTGCTCGATGACGGCACGGTTGCGCTGCTCTCTGATGGCTCCTACTTCTGGACATCGGCAGAGCCGCAGCACGGCTGGCTCGACGCCGCCGCAGAGGGCCTCAACGTCACCATCGAAGATCAGACCGAAACGATCTGCGGCCTCTCGCTACAGGGGCCGCGATCGCGCGAGGTGCTCTCTGCTGCCGTTGGGCGCGACATGAGCGACCTCGGCTTCTTCGGTCGCGCCGATGTCACCATCGGTGGCGTTGCCGTGGGTGTTTCGCGCACCGGCTACTCCGGCGATCTCGGCTACGAGCTCTTCATGCCGTTCGGCACGGCGCTCCCCGTCTGGGATGCACTGATCGCTGCGGGTGAGGCGCACACGCTGCGCGTGGCCGGCATGGAGGCGCTCGACGTGGCGCGGCTTGAGGCGGGCCTGATCATGGCGGGCGTCGACTACTTCTCTTCCCGCACCGCACATCACCCCAGTCAGGCGGTCTCACCGTACGAGATCGGCTTCGATCGACTCGTGGACCTCGACAAGCCATCGTTTATCGGCAAGCGCGCCCTCATGGATGAGGTCGCCGCAGGCGGCCCACCAGACCGACTCGTTGGCCTCGAGCTCGACCTGAATGTGTTTGAGGACGCCTACCTTGACCTTGGCTATCCCATCCAGCATCCGCTGCGCGCCTGGCGCAAGGTGATTCCGCTGACGCGCAAGGGCGACACGATCGGCCGCGCCACGAGCGGCACCTTCTCGCCGCTTCTCAAGCGCTCAATTGCCCTTGGTCGACTCCCAGCAAAGCACGCGGTGCCTGGCACGATCGTTGGATTGGAGTGGGCGATTGAGGAGACCCGCCACGAGATTCCTGCGACCGTCGTGCCGCTGCCGTTCCTCGACCTGCCGCGCAAACGCAGCTAGAGTCGCGCCGCTCGCTCCAGGGGAATTCCCCATGCACTGCTAATGCGGTCCGCGGTCAGCACCTCTGCCGGTGTGCCGTCGGCGGCGATGGTGCCATCGGAAACAAGAATGACTCGCGAGAAACCATCGCGCACGATGTCGAGCTCATGGAAGATCGCCACGATCGTGCGCTTCGTCTTCATGATCGTCTCGTCGCCGGCGAGGCTAGTGAGCAGATCGGCAATCTCCATGCGGTGACGCAAGTCCAAATGTGCGGTTGGTTCGTCCAAGACGAGGATCGGTGTCTCTTGCGCGAGGCCTAGTGCGATGGCGGCGAGCTGTCGCTCACCAGCACTCAAGGTACGTACATCACGACCCTGCAGATGCGCTGCACCAACCCGTTCAATGGCGGCAGCGGCACGCTCGCGATCATGGGCGGTTGGACCGGCAGGG
>JBDLWN010000115.1:0-8816 GCA_039804225.1 Chloroflexota bacterium | reverse complement strand
GCAATCAGGCGCAGGAGCGTGCCGCCATCGGGCGAGGCGAGTAGCTTGACCTCGTTTGAGCGGATGTCTTGGTAGGCGGGCGGCGACCACTTCTTGGCGCGCGGCAGATTTACCCAGAGCTGGAAGCCGTGGAAGAGACCGCCGCTCGCAACTAAGAATTCTGGTGGAGTCTCGATATGCAAGATGCCGCCGCCGGCGGTCATCCACTGCGTATCACCATCACTAATGCGTCCGCCACCACCGTTGCTGTCGCGGTGATCAAGGATGCCGTCGAGCATGTAGGTGACCGTCTCAAATCCGCGATGCGGATGCCACGGCGTCCCCTTCGGTTCGCCGGGCGCGTACTCGACCTCGCCCATCTGGTCGAGCATGATGAATGGATCGATCGCCGATAGCGGCGCACCCATGAAGGCGCGGCGCACGGGGAAGCCTTCGCCCTCGAAGCCGCTCGGTGCCGTGCTGAGCGAAATCACCGGTCGCGGGCGAGCGGTGAGGAGGTCGGCAACTGGCGTTCGGGCAAGAAGCGTAATGTCGGGAACGGTCACTGCTGGCATGCGCAGATCATACGCGGGGTGGCGGAGTGCCGCCTATAGTCTGCGGGTGAGAAACCCCTTCGCGCGCCTACGCCTCGCCGTCGACGATCCGTTCCAGAACGCCGACGTACGCCTCCTCTTCGGCGCACAGGGGATCAGCTCCCTCGGCTCGCAGGTTTCACACATCGCCTTCCCCCTGATCGCCATCGACGTCATCAACGCGAGTAACGGCTCGATCGCGCTGCTTGAGCTGGCCTACCTCATCCCCTTCGTGTTGCTTGGACTCCCTGCAGGGGCACTCCTTGATCGTCGAACGCGACGCCCAGTGCTGATCGCTACCGATATTGCACGAACTGGGCTGCTCCTCATCGTGCCAATCTGCTACGTGCTCAACATCTTGAGCATGCCCATCCTGCTCTCCGTGCTTTTCCTTATCGGCGCCTGCTCGTTGCTGTACGACGTTGCACATCAGTCGTATCTACCGGCCATTCTGCGCGGACCACAACTCGGGGTCGCAAATGGCCGCCTCATGGCGATGGAGTCGGCCACTGGCGTCGCAGGCCCGGCCCTTGCGGGTATTGCAGTGGCGCGCCTCACTGGCCCCATTGCCGTCGTGATTGATTCACTGAGCTTCCTCGTCTCCGCACTCATGGTGCAGCGCGTCCGTCATGTTGAGCAGGCACCCACCTTTACGAAGAGAGAAGTCGAGGAGCGAAGTCTCTGGAGAGAGATGCGCGAAGGGCTCGCCTGGGTGGTTCAGCATCCGCACCTGCGTGGCAACGCGCTTGCCGCGCTCATCTTCAACTTCTTCGGCGGCTTGGCGAGCGGACCGTTGATCATTGCGTATGCGCGACGTGAGTTAGACCTACCAACCGAGCTGATCGGATTTGTGATCGGCGCGGGAACGGTTGGAATTGTGGCGGGAACCATGGTCAATGCCAAGGTGGTCAGGTGGCTCGGTATGGGGCGTACGCTGGTGCTTGGCGGATTCATCTTGCCCGTGATGCCGCTCGGGTTTGCGCTACTGGATCGATCCATGGGGGTGCCACTGATTGCAGCCCTCGCCATCCTTACGCAGTTCATCGCCTTCTTTGGCGCAGGACTCTTCCACGTCAACCAGGTGACCTATCGACAGCTGATCACCCCGGCTCGCCTTCTCGGGCGCATGAACGCCTCAATGAAGACGGTGATGCTGCTCGGACTTCCACTCGGGGCCCTGATCGGCTCGGTCATCGCCGAGAGCTTTGGGCTCCGCGCCGCCCTCTTTGCTGGAGCCGCTGGGATCATCTTGGGGCCACTCCCGCTGCTTGCCTCTGGCATTGCCCGAGTCCACGCCCAGCCCGCCCACACTGAAGAGTGACCCTCGGAATCCGACCTACGCACTCGGGATAGCGGCGGAGCGCCCCCCGCCGAGGGCGCGTATCATCTCAACCATGAAGAATCTCTCTGTGCTGCTCGGTCTCGCCGCCGTAGCCCTCATTGCGAGCGGCTGTGAGTCTGCCTTCCCCCTGCCAGCAGTGACCGACGAGGCGCTCGAGATCCGAGATCTCTACAACTTGGTCTTCGCCGTAGCGGCCATAGTCTTCGTCCTGGTGCAAGGACTCATCATTTGGTCGGTGATTCGATACCGCCGAAAGCCGGGCGACTCCACCCTCCCAGTCCAGACCCACGGGAACCTCATCCTTGAGATCGTTTGGACGGTGATTCCGCTCATTGTGGTCATCGCCCTCTTCTTCGCCTCAGCCCGCGTGCTCAACATCGTTGACGCCCGACAGCCTGAAAACGTTGGCGTAAAGATTGAGGTCGTCGGCTATCAGTGGCAGTGGAAGTTCGCCTATCCAGAAGAGAACATTGAGTTCTTTGGTGCCGCCACGGCGTACCCCGAGATGGTTGTGCCGATCAACGAGCGCATTGAGATCACCCTTGTTGCGCAAGATGTGAACCACGGCTTCTACATTCCGCAGTTCCTCTTCCAGCGCGACATGGTGCCTGGCAAGACCAACTACTTCGAGTTCACGCCAAATAAGCTCGGCACCTTTACGGGCCAGTGCTCGGCATTCTGCGGATTGCTGCACCACCAGATGGGCTTCACCGTGCGTGTGGTGACACGAGCAGAGTACGACGCCTGGCTTGAGGAGACGCGACCCAAAGAGGAGCCAGCCGCAACCGGTCCAGTGACGGGCGTCGTTAAGGAGTGGGCGATCACCCTCTCCGCCGCCAAGCATGTGGCGGGCAGTATTCAGTTCAACCTCACGAACGAGGGGACCATGGCGCACGAGTTCCTCATTGTTCGCAGCGACAAGACTGCGAAGCAGCTCCTCGACGAGGTGAGCGAAACAACAAGCCGCCTCGACGAGGCCACCCTTGACGTTATTGATGAGCAGGCCGAGTGGGAGCCGAACACGCCAGGGATGGTGACGGTTACCCTTGAGCCAGGCAACTACGTCGTGATGTGCAACATCGCAGGCCATTACGCACAGGGCATGTACGCAGATCTCGTTGTAGTGGCGCAGCCGTAAGGGGGTAAGAGATGTCGACAACTGCAGTAGGGGTTCGCCGATCAGCGCCTTCAGCGCTCTATGACTACCTGACGACAACCGACCATAAGAAGATCGGCATCCTCTATACGATCTCGTCCTTCATCTTCCTGGCGATCGGTGGCCTCTTGGCGCTCGGCGTTCGCGCAGAGCTTGCGATGCCAGGGCTGCAATTCCTTGATGAGTCTTCGTACAACCAGCTCTTCACGATGCACGCCTCAGTCATGATCTTCTGGGTGATCATTCCGTTCCTGGCGGCGTTCGGAAACTACGTTGTGCCGCTCATGATCGGCGCGCCCGACATGGCCTTCCCGCGCATCAATGCCCTCAGCTTCTGGATGATTCCATTTTCGGGACTCGTTGTGGTGTCAGGGTTCCTGCTGGGCGGCGCTGCTGATGCTGGCTGGACCGCATACCCACCGGTCAGCAACCTGAAGTACAGCCCGGGCCCGGGCATGAACCTCTGGATCGTTGCCCTCATTCTGGTCGGCACGAGCTCCATCCTTGGCGCCGTCAACTTCATGGTCACGGTCTTCCGCATGCGCGCACCGGGGATGACTCTCTTCCGTATGCCAATCCTGGTCTGGACGGTGCTCGTCACCAGCGTGCTCGTGCTGATGGGCACCCCCGTTCTGACCAGCGCACTGGTGATGCTCTTCATTGACCGAAACTTTGGCGGAGCCTTCTTCGATCCAACGCTCGGTGGTTCGGCCATTCTTTGGCAGAACATCTTCTGGTTCTACTCCCACCCAGCGGTGTACATCATGGTGTTGCCGGGAATGGGAATCATCTCAGAGATCCTCCCTGTCTTTAGTCGCAAGCCACTCTTCGGATACAAGGCGTTCGTCTTCGCTACCGCCGGCATCGGCGCCCTCGGATTCAGCGTGTGGGCACATCACATGTTCACCACAGGGAGCGTCTTCTTGCCCTTCTTCTCAGTGATGACTTTCTTGATCGCAGTGCCGACGGGTGTGAAGATGTTTAACTGGATTGCGACCATGTGGCGCGGCCAAATCAGCTTCACCACGCCGATGCTCTTCGCGCTGGGATTCCTCAGCATGTTCCTGATCGGTGGGATCAACGGCGTCTTTAGCGCCTCGGTACCTGTTGACTACGCCATTCACGCAACCTACTGGATCGTTGCGCACATCCACTATGTGCTCTTCGGTGGATCGTTCGTCGCGATCATGGCCGGGTTCTACTTCTACTTCCCAAAGATGACCGGTCGCAAGCTCGATGAGGGCCTTGGTCGGCTGCACTTCGTGCTCATGATGGTCGGGCTCAACCTCACCTTCTTGCCGATGCACGCGCTGGGCCTTGCCGGCATGCCCCGTCGTATCGCCGACTATTCGCCAACAGCCGGCTGGAACGACCTTAACCTCGCCGCCACGATCGGTGGCATCTTGGTCGGCATCTCGTTGCTACCACTCTTCTGGAACGTGTACATCAGCCTGCGCAACGGTGAGCGAGCTGGTGATGACCCGTGGGAGGCGAACACCCTTGAATGGGCTACCTCATCACCACCACCCGCATGGAACTTCGACAAGTTGCCACCAATCACCTCGGAGCGCCCACTCTTTGATGCGCGCCATGGCCAAGGTGCAGACCACAAATGAGCGATAGCGCCATTGCACCTGTAGCGCACGCACCAGCCGCTGGGCACGCCGCTGGGCATGCGGCGGGTCACGGCAAGAAGGGGCTCGGCAACCCGGTTCTCGGGATGCTCCTCTTCATCGTCTCGGAGAGTATGTTCTTCGCTGGGCTCTTCGCCGCCTACTTCAACTTGCGCACGTCAGCAAGCGTTTGGCCGCCCGAGGGGAATCCAGCGTTTGAACTGCACAGCGAGGCGCTCTTCCCCGCGATCATGACGACTCTCCTCGTGTTGAGCTCCGTGACGTGTCAGTTCGCCGTGTGGCGAATTCGCAAGGGTGATCGACAGGGGATGAACCGCGCGCTGGCGATCACGGTGCTCCTCGGCGTCATCTTCCTCATCGGTCAGGTATACGACTACACGCAGATCGGCTTCGGCATCGCTGACGGTGTCTTCGGCAGCACCTTCTACGTGTTGACCGGATTCCACGGCGCACACGTGCTGGGAGGCGTGCTGATGCTTGCCGTATGCCTCTATCGTGGCAGCCTGGGCCAGTTCTCCGCCGAACACCACGACATGGTCGAGGCATCATCGATCTATTGGCACTTTGTCGACGTGGTCTGGATTCTGCTCTTCGCGCTGCTCTACTTCATCTAAGTCGGCAGGTCAGGGACGGCGCGCCGTGTCAGGTCTCGCAACCAGTGGCATAGCTGATGCTGCGACCTCCACCCTCTTCGTTGTCGTTGAGGACGATTGAGCTCGCTCCCTGATCCCCAGCGGCGAGCCTGGCTCGATGCGGAGTACTCCCCGAGCCGTACCGCACGAGACGCCGCTGGTTCCATGTCAGCCGGTCGCGAGCGCACCCTGCTGGCACGGAGCACTGCACAGGCGAGCGGCATATTTCATCGAGTCTCGTATGGGCCGCGTGAGTCCAACCGCCTCGAGATCTTTGCCGATCGGGAAGGAGCCCATCCCACACTGCTGATGTTTCACGGTGGCTGGTGGCAGGAGGGATCAATTGATGATGGCGGCCGCTACGCCTCGACGCTCGTTCCACTCGGCGCAACGCATGTTGCAGTCGGCTACTCCCTTGCGCCATCAGCAACGCTGTCGGAGATCGTTGGGGAGGCTTCAGAGGCGGTGGCCTACCTGATTGATCACGCAGCGGCGCTAGGTTGCGACGTGAACAGGATCGTTGCTGGCGGACATTCTGCAGGGGCGCACCTAGCAGCTACCTTGGTGACAGAGCTTGCACCCGCCCGCGTGCAGCGTGCAATTTCAGGACTGCTGCTACTTGGTGGTGCGTTTGACCTTGAGCCAATTGCGGAGAGTTACGTCAACAACTTGCTGGGCATGAGTGCCAACGAGGCGAAGCGACTCTCACCCGTGAACTACTCGCCCCAGCGCAATCTCCCGGTACTTCTGCGGGTCGGCGAAGATGAGCCATCGGAGTTCCACCGGCAGTCGGAGCTCCTCCGCGAGAGGTGGGCGAGCCACGCCACCGTTTCGTTCGCGACCGTTCCCGGACGTGATCACTTTGATCTGCTTGAGGAGCTTGATATGCCTGGAGGCTCACTACTACAAGATGCACGTGCGTTGTTGCAACTCTCACGTACGTGAGACGATAGATACATGATGAACGCTACCCCTTCAGCAGAAGAGCTCGACGCGCAGGATCCTCTTGCTGCGCTGCGAGAGCGATTCAGCCTCCCGGCGGGGGTGATCTACCTCGATGGCAATTCTCTCGGGGCGCTTCCCATCGGTGTGCACGAGCGCCTGACCAATGTCATTGACCGGCAGTGGGGTGACCGTCTAATCCGCAGCTGGAACGAGTCTGATTGGTACAACCTGCCGCTTAGCGCTGGCGACCGGATCGCCCCGCTTCTCGGTGTCAGCAAGGGGGAGGTGGTGGTTGGGGAATCCACGTCGGTCTCACTCTTCCGCGTGTTGGCTGCCGCGCTGCGCCTACGTGGTGATCGGCAGATTGTTGTCACTGAACGCGAGAACTTCCCAACGGACCTGTACATCTTGGATGGTCTACGCCAGCTCCTCCCAAACATGGAGGTGCGCTTCTGGGATGAGTCAGTAAGTCCGGCGGCGGTACTTGATGGGGCAGGGGTTCTGATGTTGACGCACGTGGATTATCGAACGGGTCGGATTCGCGACATGCGCGCCCTGAGCGCAGCGGCACACACCGCAGGCGCGTTGACGGTGTGGGATCTGTCGCACTCTACGGGAGTCCTCGAGCTCGATATCGCTCGCGATGGCGCCGATTTCGCAATCGGCTGCGGATACAAGTACCTCAATGGTGGGCCAGGTGCCCCCTCATACACCTGGGTAGCACCGGCTCTGATTGAGCAGGTGCGGCAGCCGCTCGAGGGTTGGCTTGGCCATAAGAGCCCGTTCGCATTCGTGCCTGATTATGAGCCCGCTCCTGGCATTCGCCGTCTCATTACAGGCACGCAGCAGGTGCTGAGCCTCGCCGCACTTGATGAAGCGCTGAAGGTTTGGGAGGGGGTCTCAATGTCTGAGATCCGACGCAAGTCAATGGCGCAGACCTCTCGTTTCGTTGAACGAGTTGAGGCGGAGTGCGATGGCTATGGCCTCACCCTCATCTCACCGCGGGAGGGCCAGCTACGTGGCGGACAGGTCTCTTTTGCGCATGAGAGCGGTTATCCAATCATGCAGGCACTGATTAGCCGTGGCGTCATCGGTGATTTCCGTACCCCAAACATCCTGCGCTTTGGCTTCTCCCCGCTCTATGTGACCTTTGTCGAAATTGATCGCGCAGCAGCGACGCTCGCCGCAGTCCTTCGAACCGACGCATGGCGTGCCCCAGAGTTCGCCTCGAAACAGACGGTGACCTGACCGCCCCGACTACATTCGGTCGCGAATGGCCCAAAGGTCTGGGAAGAGCGAACGGCGCAGGCTTGCTGCGAGATATTCCACACCGGTAGAGCCACCCGTTCCCGACTTTCGGCCAATGGTTCGCTCCACCATCTTGACGTGGCGATATCGCCACTCCTGAACACCCTCATCAATATCGACGAGCTGCTCGAGGAGGCTCGCCGCCTCGCCTCCAGCACGGTAGATCCCAAGTAATACCTCTTGTAACTCCTCATCACCCTCATATGGTGCCGACACATCTCGGCTGAGCAGTCGCGCTGGGACCGCAGACCCGCGGACCGCCAGCCAGTGGATCGTTGCGTCCCAAAGGCTCGGCGCATGGAGGGTGGCGCGTACGATCTCTCGAGCCTGCTCATCTGGGAGTAGGTCGGCGAGACGCGCGTTGCGAATCCCGAAGAGTGCCTCGATTTCGCGAAACTGGGCGGATTCAAATCCACTTGATGTTGCAAGCCTGCTGCGGAACGACGCAAACTCGAGTGGGGTGAGCGTCTCCAGGATGTCAACTTGGGCAACGGCAATCTTAAGAATGTGCCGTACCCGGCTAAGCCTGTGGGAGGCGCGCCAACTCTCATCCGCAGCGAGGGCGCTCATGGCACCTCGAACCTCATGCAGGATCTGCTTGAACCAGAGCTCGTAGGTCTGGTGAATTGTGATGAAGAGCAGCTCGTCATGTTCTTCAGAGCGGGGACGCTGGAGGCCGAGAAGCTCATCGAGCGCCAAGTAACTCGCGTACGTTAGCCCCTCTGTGTCACTAGTAACCCGATCATTATTCATGGCTGCATAGTACGCCCCGCCGCCAGAAAAAGGAGACCCCCGCCCAGTTGGGCGGGGGTCTCCGATCACCCCGTATAGGGGCTAGTTTCACGCGGGCATGAACACTCCAGTCCAAACCTGCCATGCAAGAAGCGTCTTCGCCACGAGCGAGAGAATCATGTAGCTGCGCTCACCGTGAAGGTAGTCAGCCCACTTTCCAACCTTGAGGCGCTGCAACACCATATTCACCGCGAAGATGTTGAAGCTGATGAAGAGGCTTACATAGATCGTGATCAGTACAGGCTTGAACTCTTCAAGGCTGCGGCCGTTTGGTCCAATACCCGTTGGCCAGTTGGCCAGCGAGAGACCGACGGTGGTGAAGAGGGCAATCCACGGTGCAATACCGGCGATGCAGCCAAAGATGTAGTGGCTCCACTGCACGTTCTTGCGCCCAATGTTCGCCTCCTCCATCGACCAGCCGAAGAGGTTCATCGA
>JBDLWN010000114.1:0-3071 GCA_039804225.1 Chloroflexota bacterium | reverse complement strand
GGGAGCGCGCCTTAGTTGCCAGCGCCTCACATGAGCTGCGCACCCCCGCCTCGGTCATTCTGTCGAGTGCAGAAATCTTGGAGCGTGAAGGACTTGTGAAGCCCGCTGGTCTCGAGCTGCTCCACGGCATCACCGCGGAATCTGAGCGCCTCGGCCGGCTTAGTGCCGACCTGCTAACCCTCGCTAGCCGACAGGCCAGCGCAGAGGGTGGCGAACGTATGGTGAATGTTGATCTGCAGCGAATCAATCTTGATGATGTCGCTCGCGAAGCGGTAGAACGCGCCGGCCCAATGGTGAAGCGCGTTGGCCTTGGCTTGCGTGCCAACATCGGACGGAAGCGTCTCACCATTTCGGGCGATACCGATCGACTCATTCAACTTGTGCTCGGCTTGGTCGAGAACGCCATTCGCCACTCGCCATCGGCGAGCTCCATCACCATTGGTACGAGCATCTCCGAAGGCTCAGCCGCAATTTGGGTTGACGACGAAGGTCCGGGCGTGCCGCTCTCCGAGCGTGAACGAATCTTTGAACCTTTCTATCGCGGCCATGGGCAGGTGCGCAGCCACGGCGGCGCTGGGCTCGGCCTCGCTATTGCGCGCTCCATCGCTACGGCCCATAACGGGACCATCGCTGCAGAGACCGCGGTTGGCGGCGGCGCACGCTTTATCGTGCGAATCCCACACGCCACGAAGGAGTAGCGTCCATGGGTGCGGGCACGCCGGCAACCGCCCTTCTCGCTACGCACGGCGTGCCATTCACGTTGCATGAATACGAGCTTGAGCCGCTGAGCGGCGTGGAGCAGCATCGTGGTGAGCGCGTCGCCTTTGGCGAAGCTGCTGCGGCGGCCCTCGGCATCTCTCCCGATCGTCTCTATAAGACGTTGGTGCTCGCTATTGAGGGGGCGAAGGACGCGCGGCTGCTCTTTGCCCTCGCCGTGGTGCCGAGCAGTGGCGAGCTCTCCGAGAAGGGGGTTGCGGCGGCGTTGGGTGCGAAACGAGCCGCACTCGCGGATGCCGAGAGCGTTCGCCGTGTCACGGGGTACGTGCCAGGTGGCGTGAGTCCACTCGGCTCGAAGCGACCACTGCCAATGCTCCTCGATTCCGGAGCAAGTGCGCACGCTACGATCGTCGTCTCAGCGGGGCAGCGGGGTCGCTCGATTGAGCTCTCACCCGCAGATCTCTTGCGAGTTGGAGGGGGCGTTATGGCACCGATCGGCGTCACACGATGATTCGCAGCGCGCGACATCCACACATTGCCCCGGCATCAACACCAGAGGCACATCCGCAGATTCCTGACTATCTGCAGGCCACGGCCATCACCCTCGGTGTCGACGGCGTCACGGTCACCCTGCTGCCCGATGCCGGCCTTCGCGTTGGCAGCATCGTTATTGGCGGTCGCGAACTGCTCGTGCGCGAGAACGGCCACCCCGCAACGTGGGGGATCTTTCCGATGGCGCCGTGGGCTGGGCGTATGGCGAACGCCACGTTCGCCGATCTCACTGGCACCACACATCAGTTCCCACCAACCTGGGGCGATCACGCCTTTCACGGGCGCCTCTATCAGAGCAGCGCGAACGAGCAAAGCATTGCAGGAGACGGTAGATCGGCGGTAATGTACGCGCCGCTCGATCGTGCCTCCGGCTGGCCACTCAGCGCACGTGCAGAGGTCGCAGCCGAACTGCGCGGCGACGCCGCAGCTGGTGCCCTGACGATCACCCTCACCATTACGGCAGAAGTGGCACAGCTCGTTACTGCTGGGTGGCACCCCTGCTTCCGTCGTTTCCTGCTCAACGCGAATCTACGCAGTGAGATCGGCACAGAAGGGGTGCTCTCCTTTGCACCGACGGGTGTGCTGGCACGAGACTCGACGATGCCTGGCTTGCACCTTGTCGACACGGTGCAACCTGCCGTTGATGGCGGTGTTGCCGCACCAGGCGCAGGTGCAACCTGGGATGACCCGTTTGTGGGCGTCACCACGCCACCGCAGATCTCCTGGGGTGACGACCTCACCCTAACCTTGGCGGCGGGGTCAGCGGTCACCCACTGGATGGTCTACGACCCAGATGACGCCATTTGTGTTGAACCACAAGCTGGTCCGCCAGACGCGTTCCATCGTGGTGGGGCGGTCAAGCTGCAGGCAGGAGAGCGCCTGGTGGTGCCGCTCATTTTGAGCTGGTCTACCTGACGGGACACTCCGACGTAGTCGCTACTCCGTGTATCGTTCAGCAATGCCAGCTGCCCCCCTAGGATTCGCCACTCGACACCCACGTCTTGGCGCCGCCCTGGGCGCCATCGCTATCTCTCAATCGTCAACGCTTGCAAAGCTGTCGGGCGGCACACCTGCGGTCGTCACGCTCTTCCGCGGCGCAGTATCGCTGCCCTTCCTCTGGTTCATCGCGCGACGCGAAGGCCACTCTGCATCACGCCGTGATCGACTCTTAGCCGTACTCGCCGGCGGACTCTTCGCCCTCGACCTGCAGTGCTTCCACATCTCTATCCCGCTACTTGGTGTGGGCTTGGCCACGGTGGTACCAAACGCGCAGGTGTTCATTGTGGGTATCTACGCCGCACTCATGGGGGAGCGCACACCGGGCCGCGCGATTGCTGCCATTCCATTCGCCTTTCTTGGGTTGCTCCTACTTGCCCAGGTGCTGGATCCGTTTGGGGGAGCGGTCAACGTTTCAGCTGGCAGCGACCCGGCACTCGGCGTGCTCTGGGGCCTTGGCGCCGCAAGCTTCTACGGCCTCTACCTGGTGATCACGCGCCGCATCTCGTCGGGCTCCAGCGCGGTGGGGCCCTTCGGCATGCTGCGCGATGCCGCAATCGGCACGATCCTCGTCTCGGGGATCATCGCCGCCGCCGGCGGCACACTCCTCCCGCCGGACCTCTGGCCAGGGGTCGGTTACCTCGTGCTTCTCGCCCTTCTCTCGCAGGTGCTGGGCTACCCGCTGATCAACGCTTCGATCCCGCACCTTCCGAGCGTTGTGGGATCGGTGCTCCTCTTCGTACAGCCGCTCATGACCGTGGTCGCAGGGGCCCTGATCTTCGGCGAGATCCCGGCCCCGGGTCAGA
>JBDLWN010000113.1:0-11237 GCA_039804225.1 Chloroflexota bacterium | reverse complement strand
AACGAGGAGCGCAATCCCGGCAGCTCGAAGTGCATCGCTACTTGATTCAATTGGGAGCGCGAGTGGCACAAGGCCGAGTAGGAGTCCGGCAATCGCGCTGGCGACGACCACAGGGTGCTCGCGCAGGGTGCGCACCAGACTGCGCAAGGCGAGATCTCGGCGGAGGACCTCGCGCCCAAAGAGGTTCTCAGGGAGTGCTGCGACGAGGCCGATCCCAATAGCGGAGAGGCGCAAGATTAGGCCGATTTGATTTTGGCCGACAAGGGAGAACTCCAGCACACTAGAGCTCAGCGCCAGTACCGCGATCGCGACCCAGGCACCGCGACCGGCGCTAGTGACCGCCAAAGTCCCAGTGAGGATGGCGATGAGTACGAGTGGTAACTCGAAGCCGGGCATCTACGGTGCCGCCTGTCGGTAGGTTGGCGGCGTAATGATGGTCATAAGGTCAATCGGGAAGTAGCGCAAGATCGCCCGCCCGATCACGCTGGTGGTGTCAATGGGGCCGTATGCCCGTGAATCCGATGAGTTTGAACGGTGGTCACCGAAGACGAGGAGTTCCGTAGCGCCGAGAACCCAGCGCCCCGTCTCACCAGCGCCGTCGCCACCACCATCACGGTAGGTATAGGTCTCGTCAATCTGTACGCCATTCACGCTAACCACCCCATCAACGAGGTCAATCGTTTCGCCGGGAAGTCCAATCACCCGCTTGATGTACGGGGTGCCCGATGCGTCGGCAGGCCAGGTGCTGGGTGGCCGAAAGATGACGATGTCGCCACGATGGTATCCCGTCAGCGCCGCAGTGAGCTTATCGGCGAGCACGTACTGGCCAGGCTCGAGGGTTTGACGCATTGAGCCCTGTTCCACCCGAAAGGGCTGCGCCACGAAGGTCTGCAGGAGATAGAAGGCGAGGATGGTCAGCGCCACCGTCTGCACGATCTCTATGGCAAGTCTTCGGAGGCGCATCCCGCAGAGTATAGGCGGGGGAGGGTGTGCGGTTGACCCACGGCGGGGGCTCCCCGTACCATCACTCCACTGGGAGCCCATCCCAACAGGTCACGATAGTGATCTGGAGCCCGACAGACGCCCGACCCGAAGCGCGGTGCCAAGCACCGCGGCCACGCGACGGACCTGGACGCATCGGAGGAACAAGAAGAATGGAAGTCACGTCACTCATGCTGCAGAGCCTCGTGCTCCCAGCGGCAGTAATCGCAATCCTATTCGCCCTGTGGTTGGCCAGCGATGTGCTGCGCCGCGACAAGGGGACGCCTGCTATGCAAGACGTAGCGGGCATGATCTTTGAAGGCGCGATCGCGTTCATGCGACGCCAATACATCACCATCGGTGTCCTATCCGTGGGAATGGCCGTACTGATCGGCGCACTCATCGCTAACTTTGAGACGGCGGCCGTGGCTGATACCGAAGTGTACGGGGCTGACCTCGGCATTCGCACCGGAATCGCCTTCATCTTCGGCGCGGCATGCTCTATGGCATCAGGCGTCATCGGCATGTATGTCAGCGTCAAGGCAAATCTGCGCACCACCGCCGCCGCCCGACAGGGCGTCGTCAAGGCGGTCCAGGTTGCGATGCGCGGTGGAGCCGTTTCTGGCTTCCTCGTCGCAGCACTCTCGCTGCTCGGCGTGTATGCCGTCTTCGTCTTCTTCGGCGGACTCGAGCGCCCAGCAGAGGCGCCATTCCTCATCGTTGGCTACGGCTTCGGCGCATCGTTCGTTGCGCTCTTTGCACAGCTCGGTGGTGGCATCTACACCAAGGCCGCTGACGTTGGCTCTGACCTCGTTGGCAAGGTGGAGAAGGGGATCCCAGAGGATGACCCTCGAAATGCCGGCGTGATCGCCGACCTCGTGGGCGACAACGTCGGCGACTGCGCTGGCCGCGGCGCCGACCTCTTTGAGTCGACTGCTGCCGAGAACATCGGCGCGATGATCTTGGGCGTTAGCGCCTACAAGATCGCTGAGGGCATGGGCTGGGCCAACCCAGAGTCGTGGATCTTCTTTCCGCTCGTGGTACACGCCTTCGGGCTACTCAGCACGATCGTTGCCATGGCCTTCGTGCGCGGCAAAGATAAAGAGAATCCGATGAACATCTTGAACCGCGGCTACTGGGCGACCACCATCATTTCAGCCGGGCTGCTCGCGCTCGCCTGTGCAGTGATGCTGAACGCCGGTAACTCCGGCGCATGGCTCTGGTTCTTCGCCGCTGGCGTCGTCGGACTCGCCACCAGCGTGGCGTTCGTCTATATCACTCAGTTCTATACAGCAGGGTCATATCGACCAGTTCGTGAGATCGCAGAGGCGAGCCGCACGGGCGCCGGTACGAACATCATCGCTGGTACTGCCGTCGGTTTTGAGACCACGTTAGTGACGGCGGTCTCCATTTCGGCGGCAATCTTCGCGTCGAACTGGCTCGGTACCCAGGCTGGCATCGCCGCTGGACTGACAGGTGAGTCACTTGTGAAGTTCGGCATCTTCGGCACCGCCGTTGCAACGGTCGGCATGCTCATGACCACCGCCTATATCTTGGCGATGGACACGTTCGGACCGATCACCGACAACGCTGGCGGCATTGCGGAGTTCAGCCGCGCGCCAGAGAAGGTGCGCGCCGTGACCGACAAGCTCGATGCGGTCGGCAACACGACCAAGGCGCTCACCAAGGGGTATGCGATTGCCTCGGCATCGCTCGCCACCTTCTTGCTCTTCTCGGCCTATCTCGACAAGGTGAACTTGATCCTGGAGCGCTCTGGGCGGCCGCTCCTTGAGTCGGTCAACCTGGCGAGCGTGAACGTCTTCATCGGCGCCTTCATCGGCGCGATGCTCGCGTACTTCTTCAGCTCGCTTGCCATTCGCGCCGTTGGGCGCACGGCACAGGCGATCATCGTTGAGGTTCGCCGACAGTTCCGTGAGATTCCGGGAATCATGACCTACAAGGCGCGTCCAGATTACGCGCGCGTAGTAGACATCACCACCATTGCCGCCCTACGCGAGATGATCGCTCCGGGTGTGGTTGCGGTGGCAACCCCAGTCTTGGTCGGTGTACTGCTCGGCGCTGAGGCGGTCGCAGGCTTCTTGATCGTGGGAACGATCAGCGGCGTGTTGCTGGCCACGGTGTTGAACAACTCCGGCGGCGCATGGGATAACGCCAAGAAGTTCATCGAGTCGGGCGGACTCAAGGATGCGAAGGGGAAGGTCCTCGGCAAGGGGAGCGAGGCGCACGCGGCCGCCGTTGTCGGCGACACCGTTGGCGACCCATTCAAGGACACCGCTGGTCCATCGCTGCACGTTCTCGTGAAGCTGCTGGCTACGGTCACCCTGGTGCTCGCACCGCTCTTTATTCGCGGCTAGCCCGCGCACTCAGGCAGTTCGCTGAGGCGGTGCTTCCCATTTGGGAGGCGCCGCCTCATGCTATGCCCCCACAGCGCCAGGTAGGCGCCTAGGCGTAGACGAGGAGGAGCGATGGGCGGCGATCCAGTATCTGCGGCGCTCATCGCCCTGTTGCTTGGACTTGTTCAGGGAGCAACGGAGTTCCTGCCGATCTCGTCATCGGCACACCTCTATGCGATCCCGTACCTCTTTGGAATCAGCAACCCGCTGCTCTCGTCGCTAGCGTTTGCCGCAGTGATTCACTTGGGCACGCTTGCCGCCGTAGTCGTTGCACTTCGACACGACGTGATGCGGCTTATACGCATTGCATTGCGGACAATTGCATCAGGCGGTCGCCATCGTGGCGAGCCTGCTGACGAGCGCCTCATTCTTGCGATTGTGATCGGCACCATCCCCGCCGTTCTCGTAGGCGTCGCGGCTGGCGATCTTTTTGAGAGTGCGGTGCGCACACCGCTCGTCGTGGCGGGTGCTGTAACCGCAGGAGCGCTACTCCTCTGGTTTGCGGAGCGTGTCAGTTCGCGCGAGCGACCACTACGGAGTGTCGGCGTCATTGATGGCCTCATGGTCGGCCTAGCGCAAGCATTGGCACTGATTCCGGGCATCAGCCGATCTGGCGCAACCATTAGCGGTGGTCTTCTCCTCGGATTCCGGCGTGAAGCGGCGGCACGGCTTGGCTTCCTGCTCGGCATCCCCGCCATTGCTGGGGCTGGCGCTATTCAGTTGCGGCGCCTCCTTGAATCGAGCGAAGACCTTGCGGCGAGCGCGCCACTCCTCGTGATCGGCATCGTGAGCGCGTTTATCTCGGGCCTCCTCGCCATTAAGCTTCTCTTCCGCATTTTGGATGGCGGCAGCACGCGCATCTTCGTGGCATATCGATTCGCCTTCGCCGCGGTGTTGGTTGCCTCTGTGGTGCTCCGAGGTGGCGAGTAGTGGATCTCGGCAAGAGCGTTCGCCACCGTGCCCTGCGCGACATCGTGTCGCGGCAAGCGATCCGCACCCAGCGGGAACTTGCTACGGCCCTCAAGCGACAGGGGATCCCTGCAACGCAGGCCACGCTGAGTCGCGACATCACCGAGCTCGGCCTGATCAAGGTCGATCGCGGCGGCTCACCCGCCTATGCATTCCCACCAGGGCGCTCGGTTGAGATTGCGGCGGAAGAGCGGCTGCAGGCGCTCCTCGGCGAGATTCCGCTGGAGGCATCGGTGGCCGGATCAATCCTGGTGCTGAAGACGCTGCCGGGGAGCGCGCACGCGATTGCGGCCTCCCTCGACCGCCTTCGACTCCCCGAGATCGTTGGCACCGTGGCGGGGGACGACACCCTCTTCGTAGCCGTGAGCGATGCGGCGGCGCTCCGCAAACTCCGCAAGCGCCTGACCGATCTCGCCCAGCGAGGCTAATCGCCCCCGCGGGCGCTAGGATTCCCAGCATGTATTGGGCAGACGAACTCGCCGCACGCGTCTCCGGGCCACAGGTCGTCAACGACTCGAAGACCCCATCGGGGACCGTGCACGTTGGCTCCCTGCGTGGACCCGTGATGCACGACGCCATCGCTCGCGCCCTGCGCGATCGCGGTATCCCAGTGCAGTTCCGCTACGGCGTCGAAGATATGGATGCGATGGATGCTCAGGCGCTCCTCACCCCCGACGCAGTGGAGCGCTACATGGGCGTGCCACTCGCACATGTTCCCGCACCCGAGGGGAGCAGCGCCGAAAACTATGCGCGCCACTTTGTGGGGACGCTCTTCTTCCCAACGTTTGCGCGCCTCGGCATTCGACCAGAGTTCTACTGGCTCTCCGAGATCTACCCAACCGGGCAGCTCGATCCATACATTCGCACCGCCCTTGATAAGGCGCAGGTGATTCGCGACCTCTACGTACGAGTGAGCAATGTCGAGCGACCAGCAGGCTGGCTGCCGATTCAGGCAATCTGTGAGGCCTGCGGTCGCGTTGGTACCACCCTCTCCGATGACTGGGATGGCGAAACGATTCGCTACCGCTGTCTCCCGGACTACGTGAAGTGGGCACAGGGGTGCGGCCATGAGGGGCGACTCGCACCGTTTGGTGGCAAGGCGAAGATGCCGTTCAACGTAGAGTGGGCGGCGAAGTGGTCGCTGATGGGCGTCACTATTGAGGGGTGCGGCAAGGATCTCGGTACGAAGGGCGGATCGCGCGACCGTAGCGAGGCGATCTCGCGCGAAGTCTTTGACCGTGAGCCGCCGATCAACGTGATGTACGAGTTCCTCAACGTTGGCGGTAAGAAGATGTCGACCTCCAAGGGGCTCGGCGCCGCGGTGCACTCCATCTCCGAGTCCATTCCGCCACAGGTGTTGCGCTTCCTCTTCCTGCGCCCGCGACCAAACCACGCCATTGACTTTGATCCAGCAGGCAGCGACGCGATTCCGCGCCTGCACGATGAGTACGACCGCATCAGCGCCGCTACCGCAGGAAAGTCGGTTCGTGGTGAACTGCCGCCCGATCACGAGCGACTGCAGTTCTTTAGCCAGATCGCTGATAGCACTGCCGAGGCGGCGAAAGAGGTCGCCGCCGCATGGCGCCCAGCATTCGGTCAGCTTGCGCTCCTGCTGCAGCTCCCAGGCGTGAACGTGGTGGAGCGCGCCGCGGCAGAGAAGGGGAGCCCACTTACCGCTGCTGAATCAGCCGAGTTGAACGAGCGCATCACCGCCGTCACCAACTGGCTGCGTGATTACGCTCCGGAAGAGGCGCGCATCGCGGTGCGCCCCGAACTACCGACCGATGCCGTTGCTGCGCTCAGCGCAGACGAACGCGCCTGGCTCGGCGCCCTCGCCTCACAGATTGAGGCGGCCGTTGCCGCCGATGCGGCTGCACTCGGGAGCGGCGACGCCTGGCAGGCACTCATTTTCAGCGCCGCTAAAGACGCGGGCCTGCAGCCGGTTCGTGCTTTCGCCTCGCTCTATGCCGCCTTCCTCGGGCGAACCAACGGCCCACGCGCGGGATGGCTGCTCGCAGCGATCGATCGCACCCTTATCCTTACTAGGCTGCGCGATGCTGCCGCAGTACAGGGGGTGAACGCATGAGTGTGGGCACACAGCGACTCCGCGACGACGCCGACCGACTTCGCGCGGGCGCGATCGCCAAGCGCGAAGACCCGAAGGTTGTTGATGCCGCCCTTGAGGCAGATGCCGCACGTCGCGCGCTCTCGATGCGCGTGGACACGCTGCGGACCGAGCGCAAGCGCCTCTCTGCCGAAGTGGGTGCGCTGCTCGGCGGCAAGCCTGCCGTTCCCGCCAGTGATCCAAAAGTGGTGGCACTGAAGGCTGAATCCCAGAAGGTCGCCACCGAGATGGAGGCGCTCGAGAAGGAGCTCGCCGCCGCCGAGGCACAGCTCGAAGACCTGTTGCTGCGTATTCCAAACCCGCCGGACGAAGATATTCCTGTCGGTGGCGCCGAGGCGAACACCACGATTCGGTCGTGGGTACCCGCTGGGCACCCAGCCATCGGCGCGAAGGGCGAAGATCCAGCCACTGCAGCGGCGCCAGAGCACGATGTGGTCGCAGAGCGACTCGGCATCTTTGACCTAGAGCGCGGGGCGAAGGTGGCGGGTGCCGCATTCCCTGCCTACCGCGCCGACGGCGCTGCTCTGATTCGCGCGCTGATCAACTTGTTCCTTGACACGCATGTGCGCGAGAACGGCTTCACCGAGATCTGGCCACCGATCCTGATCAACGAGGCGTCAGCACGCGGCACGGGGCAGATTCCCGACAAGGAAGACCAGATGTACGTGGTCGGTCGCGACGGCTTCTACCTGGCGCCAACCGCTGAGGTGCCGGTAACGAACCTGCACCGCGACGAGATCCTCGACGGCTCACAGCTGCCGATCCGCTACGCCGCCTACACGCCATGTTTCCGTCGCGAGGCGGGCGCCGCCGGTCGCGAGACGCGCGGCATTCTGCGTCTGCACCAGTTCGACAAGGTGGAGATGGTCAGCTTCGAACGACCGACCGAATCGGCTGCCGCACTTGAGTGGCTCACCGCCCGCGCTGAAACGTTGCTGCAGCGCCTGGAGCTGCCGTATCGCGTGCTGCTGATGGCAACGGGCGACATGGGCTTTGTGCAGATGCGCAAGTACGACCTTGAAGTGTGGGCACCAGGGTCGAAGCGCTGGCTCGAGGTGTCGAGCTGCTCGAACTTTGGCGACTACCAGGCACGCCGCATGGCGATTCGCTATCGCACCGCGCAGGGAGAGAAGCCAGAACTCGTACATACGTTGAACGGCTCAGGGCTTGCAGTACCGCGCGTCCTCGCCGCACTTCTTGAACATGGTGCGCAGCCCGATGGGAGCGTGAAGCTCCCCGCCGCGCTGCACCCATATCTGGGTGGGCGCACGCACCTCGCGCCGCCAACCAAGAGCTAGCGGCCGATCCGATACACTCCCTCGTGGAGGGGTGCCGGAGTGGTTGAACGGAGCTGTCTTGAAAACAGCCCAGGCTGGTAACGGTCTGCGGGGGTTCGAATCCCTCCCCCTCCGCCACACCCCAATCGCTCGCTCTGCGCCAGACTGCGCCTCATGAGTAGCGGCCTCTGTTCCATCTGCATCCATGCACGGATCGTGGTGAGCGGCCGTGGGTCGCACTTTATGCGCTGTGGGCTCTCCGATACGGATCAGCGTTTTCCGCGCTACCCGCGTCTACCGGTGATGCGCTGCGCGGGTTTTAGCGCCGAGACTCCGCCCGACGGGTCGCTGCCATCAGCAGCGTCCACAGCTGCACCAGATCCTCAGGAGTAAGGGCACCCGCACCGCGCGCGGCAACGCGTGCGAGGAGTGCCGCCTCGCGCTCTGGGTCCTGCACCGCACGCCCGAGTGCCGACTTCACCTCACCCGCTTCAAGGGCGAGTTCGGTTCGTGCGGCGAGCAGTGTCAGCAGCTGATCGTCAATGGCGTCGATTGCGGCGCGTATCTCCTGGAGGCGTGCAGCCGGGTCGCTCACTGGTGACCATCCGCGCTGCGCGCCGCACTCTGCAGTTCGGCGATGAGCGCTACTGCGCGCAGGTAGCCCGTGGCGCCGTAGCCACGCACGGTGACGGCGGCAAGATCTTCAACAAAGTTGATGCTGCGGAACGGCTCTCGCGTTGATGGATCGCTGAGGTGCACCTCGGCGAAGGGTCGCTCCACGGCGAGGAGTGCGTCACGCAGGCTGATGCTCGTATGGGTAAGACCGCCAGGATTGATGACCAGCCATGAGAAGTCACGGACGTGCAGTCGGTCGATCAACTCACCTTCGTGATTTGACTGTACGGCGTCGACAAGGTGCAGCCCTGCAGCTGCTGCCGCGGTAGCTACCGACGCTTCGATCTCGGCGAGGGTGGTGGTGCCGTAGGTCTCTGGCTCGCGCTCGCCGAGCAGGTTGAGATTGGGCCCGCTCAACATGAGCAGTCCATCGCCAGCGGCGTGGGCGCGGGTTCGCGAACTCATCGCTGCCAGCTCGATGCGCTTCGAGATCTCCGCCATGACTCCCCCTTACTTAACGCCGGCCAACATGGCGGCCGCTGCGCGCTCTACGAGGCTAGCAGGAACATCGTTGCGAATAACGTAGCCTTCGTCACTCGCGAGCACCCAACGAATCTTTGCCTCGGTAACCTTCTTGTCACGGCTCGCCGCGGCGAGCAGTGCAGCGACGGGTTCCGTGCGCGGGGCAACACCGAGACCGAGTGCATTGAGTAGTGCGGTGCCACGTTTGGCGAGTGCTGCTGGGGTCACACCAAACTCTACGCCGATCTGGAGTGCGGCGCGTAGGCCGTAGCCGACCGCTTCACCGTGCAAGAGGTTCTGGTATCCGGCCGCCTGCTCAAGGGCGTGCCCGAGGGTGTGACCAAGATTCAGGCTCATGCGTTCGCCCGACTCACGTTCGTCGGCGGCAACCACGCGGCACTTCCACCAACCGGCGCGCTCCACGATCTCGGCAAGGGTGCCGTCGTCGTGCAGAGTTGGATCGCCGGCCACGAGTCGCGGAGCCGCCTCTTCGAGCACGGTGAAGAGTCGTGCATCGCCGAGGAGGGCAATCTTCACCGCTTCGGCAGATGCTGCGATCAGTTCTCGAACGGGGAGGGTGCGCAGCGCCGCAAGATCGGCAATCACCGCTTTAGGCTGATGGAAGGCACCGACAAGATTCTTCCCCTCAGGAAGATCGACACCAGTTTTTCCACCGAGTGAGGCGTCAACCTGTGCCGCGAGTGTGGTGGGTACGGCGATCCAGTCGACGCCACGCAGATAGAGGGCGGCGAGCAACCCTGCTGCATCGGTGAGTGCACCGCCGCCAACGGCAACGATCAGATCGCGACGCTCCACGCCGGCGTTGGCGAGGCGCTGCGCGGCGGCGCCGATCTCGTGCAGCTCCTTTGCCGCCTCACCACTCGGCAGGTCGAGCAGAATCACGGCGATGCCGGCGGCTGTGAGTGCATCACGCAGGCCGTTGGCAAAGGCACGCGCCGCATTGGGCTCGGTGGCGAGCACCATGCGCGAGAGGCCGCGCTCAGCAAGCAGCGCGCGCAGCGCGTCGACGGCGATGCCGTCGCCTACGAGCCAGCGACCAGAAACGGTCTCGGCATCAACGAGTGGGCGGCGAGCGCGCGTTGAGGCCCGCAGGAGTTCGATCGCCTCGTCGGCGAGTGAGCCCGGGCTCCGCGTGCTGCGTAGGTGAATCCCCGGACGGTAGAAGCGCTCGCGTTCTTCGCGGAGGCGCTCCAAGGTCGCGACCGGGTCTGCATGATTCATCAATGGGCGAATGACGCGCGCGGTGCGTAGCCGTCGAGCGATGGCGTTGTCTGGCGCGTCAAGCCAGAAGAGGATCGCTCGCTCGCGTAGCGCCCAGCGACTGCGTGGATCTGCGGCGGCGCCGCCGCCAAGCGCAACGACGCGGCCGATGCCGAGCTCCGCACCGATTGATCCGGCCGGCGGCTCAGGCGAAACCAGTGAGGCGATCAGCTGACGTTCGCGCAGTCGAAATCCAGCCTCCCCCTCGCGTTCAAAGATGGACGCCACACTGTCGTTCTTGATGCCAGTCTCCGCGATCACTGCTCGGTCGGTATCAAAGAAGGGGACGCCGAGCTTTGCCGCGAGGCGCTTGCCAAGCGAACTCTTCCCAACGCCGGGGAGCCCAACTAGTGCCAGATCACGTGGAGCGGTCATCGCAACTTAGTCGTCGCCGCCGGAGCCGGCGCTCGTGCCGCCCGCCGATGGGGCGGTACGCGGCGCTGCTGATCGCGCGCGCAGGGCGGCGAGGTTTGCCTGAATCTCGGCGAGCGAGTCGCCGCCCGTCTTCTCGAGCAGGAACGGCACGATCGCGAGGGCAACCATCGCCTCACCGATCACGCCAGCCGCGGGGACGACGCTGATGTCGGAGCGCTCGTAATGGGCCTTCTCGACCTTCTCGCCAGTGATCAGGTCGGCAGATGGGAGTGGTCGCGCAAGGGTGCTGATCGGCTTCACGGCGCCGCGCACAACGATCGGTTCACCGTTGGAGACGCCACCAGTGAGACCGCCGGCGCGATTGGTGCGATGCACCCAACTGCCGTCGGGGGAGCGACCCTCAATGACGTCGTGCACTTCGGAGCCGAAGATGCGCGTCTGCTCAAAGCCGAGGCCGAACTCCACACCCTTCACGCTCTGAATGCTGGCGATCGCCGCGGCAAGCGCCGTGTCGAGTCGGCGATCCCAATGTACGTACGAGCCAAGCCCCATCGGGAGCCCCTTCACCACGACTTCGAAGATTCCGCCGACGGTGTTTCCTGCCGTGCGTGCCTCGTCGATGCGCGCGACCATGCGCTCCTCTGCGGCAGGGTCTGGGCAACGGAGCGGACTCGCCTC
>JBDLWN010000112.1:0-9640 GCA_039804225.1 Chloroflexota bacterium | reverse complement strand
CCCATTTGAGCCCGGCCAGTACGTGACGATCGGGGTAAAGGTTGGCGAAAAGTTCGTGCAGCGTCCCTACTCCGTTGCCTCGTCCGCGCGCGCTCTGGATGACGGTTACGAGCTCTACCTTCGACTCGTTCGCGGTGGCGCGTTTACGCCGCTCGTCTTCTCGCTCCCTGTCGGCCACCGACTGCGCGTGCTCGCTCCAAAGGGGAAGTTCACGATGGAACCAGCCGACACACGTGTGCAGATCTACGTCTCTTCGGGCACCGGGATCGCGCCGTTCGTCAGCATGGCGCGCACCCTCGCCGACGACGGTGCCCCGCGACGTGCGATCTACCTCAATGGTGTGAGCTACGTCAGCGACATCGGCTACCGCGAGTTGATCGAGGGGTGGGAGAAGAGCGGGTCGTACCCAGCAACCTACGTTCCAACAATCTCGCGCCCGAGTGATCCGCTCAATGCTGGCTGGACGGGGCGCACCGGCCGCGTTGAGAGCATCATTCACTCAGCACTCAGTGATCTCGGAGTTGACCCGGGTCAAGCGATTGCCTACCTCTGCGGAAACCCCGAGATGATCGTCGCTGCAGAGAGCAAGCTCGCCGAGTTCGGTCTACCTGACGATGCGATTCACAAGGAGCTCTACTGGCCAGCTGGCAAGCAGCCGACGGGCGCAACCGAGGCCTAGCTCCTACGGGCGCGATGCGCGCAGCTTCGCGAGGAAGAACTCTTCTAGTCGATCGGCGCTAACGCGCTCCTGCTCCATCGTGTCGCGATCGCGCACCGTCACCGCGTTGTCGTCCATGGAGTCCACGTCGACGCAGATGCACCACGGCGTACCGATCTCATCCTGTCGACGGTAGAGCTTGCCGATGGCGGCGGTGTCATCGTAGACGGCGGTGAACTCGCGTGAGAGCCCGTCGCGAATGCGGTGCGCCATCTCCACGAGGTCGTCGCGCTTCTTGAGGAGCGGTAGAACCGCAACCTTGTACGGCGCCAGTTCCGGATGGAGCGAGAGAACAACGCGCTTCTCGTCGCGCACCACCTCTTCGCGATAGGCGTCGATCAGGAAGGTGAAGGCGGCACGATCGGCACCAGCGGCGGCCTCAACCACCCATGGGGTGAACGAGGTCTCGGTGGCTGGGTCGAAGTAGTCGAGGCTCTCGCCACTCTCGGCGGCGTGACGCGAGAGGTCAAAGTCGCCACGGTTGTGAATCCCCTCAAGCTCCTTCCAGCCGAACGGGAAGCGGTACTCCACGTCGATGGCGCGCTTGGCGTAGTGGGCCAACTCGTCGGGGGCATGCTCGCGCATGCGCAGACGCTCTGGCGAAACGCCGTACGCCTTGTACCACTCCAGTCGTCGTGGCAGCCACTCTTCAAACGCAGCAGTGGCCGCCTCGTCGGGGCGCACGAACATCTGGAGCTCCATCTGCTCAAACTCGCGCATGCGGAAGACGAAGTTTCCCGGGCTGATCTCGTTGCGGAATGACTTGCCGATCTGGGCGATGCCGAACGGGATCTTCTTGCGCGACGAATCGCGCACGTTCTTATGCTGCACATAGGCGCCCTGCGCCGTCTCAGGGCGGAGGTAGATCACAGAGGCATCCTCTTCAACGGGGCCCATGAAGGTCTTGAACATCAGGTTGAAGCGGCGCGGCGCAGTGAGTGCGCCTTCACAATCTGGGCACTTCAGGCCCAACTTGGTCACGATCTCTGCGTCGGCCAACTGCGTGGTGGTGAGGTCGCTGGTGCCTGGGAGTTCATCAAGGCGATAGCGTCGCTTGCAGGCGGTGCACTCAACGAGTGGATCGCTGAAAGAGCCGACGTGGCCAGAGGTCTTCCAGACCTGGGGGTGCATCAAGATCCCGGCATCGAGTCCAACCACCTCGTGGCGCTCCTGCACGATGCTGCGCCACCAGGCGCGCTTCACATTGTTCTTCAGCTCAACGCCGAGTGGGCCGTAGTCCCACACCGCGTTGATACCGCCATAGATTTCGGAGCTGGGGAAGACAAATCCGCGGCGCTTCGCCAACGAGACGATGGTGTCGAGCTCGGAGACTGCTGGGGTCGCGTCAGCGGCTGGAGTTCCAGCGAGAGTCTTCGAGGAGTCGGCGTTGATGCTCATTGCGAGGAAGCCTACCCGATCAGGGAGATCGCTTACTTCGCGTCGCCCTTTGGGGCCGGGGCTGGCGTGCTCGGCGCGCTCGCAGGCGCATCCGAGGAGCCTGAACCGCCGCTGCGGCGATCAAGTTTGGCCCAGCCACTCCCCTTGAAGTGCACGCTCGCCGCAGAGAATTGTCGCTCCAGCGACCCACCACAATCTTCGTGGGTTCGAGCCTGCTGCTCATCAATGCCGTGCAGCACCTCAACCGTGGCGCTGCACTTCGCACAGAGATAGTCGTAGAACGGCACTAGGAGCCTCGCTCGAGTCGTGCGATCTCGTCGCGGAGCTCGGCAACTCGACGTTCTGCTCCAGCGACCACGGCGGCTGGCGCCTTCCCTGTGAACGATGGGTCGGCGAGGCGGGCCTCAGCGACGGCGAGTTGGGCCTGTGCTGCAGCGAGATCTCTCTCGCGTCGGGCGCGATCAGCATCAAGCGTCGCGGCGTCAGCCTGTGGCGGCTCCAGTCTCGCGGTGAGGGTGCCCGCCACAACGAGGAGACCGTCGCCCTCAGCGGGGAGCGATGCCTGAATAGTGAGTGGCCGCACGCGCGCCAGCCGCTCGATTGCTGAGCGCAGCCCTTCGCCCGATGCCACGAGGTTTGACGGCGCCGCAACGATCAGCGGAATCCATGCGCCAGCGGGGAGCTTTGCAGTGGTACGCGCTGCGCGCACTTCGCGCACGAGCTCAAGCCACTGATCAATGCTGCTCGCGGCGCTGCTCGCCGCCGCCTGCTGCACCGGCCACGCCGCGGTAGCCAAGAGTCCTGGGTCGCTCGCGCGGCGCGGGAGCGCCTCCCAGATTCCCTCAGTGATAAATGGAGCGATTGGGTGAAGCAGGCGCAAGAGATCATCAAGGGCATCGACGAGCGTCCACCAGACGGCGGTGCGTTCGGCGGCAGGTCGCGTCTCGTCGGCGAGCGTCACCTTGGCGATCTCAATCGCTTGGTCACAATACTCCGCCCAGATCGCATCGTAGATCCGCTGCGCCGCCTCGGAGAATCCGTATTGCCCAAGCGAGCGATCAACATCCTCAACTGCGGCGCTGAGGCGCGTCGCCATCCAAGTGCCGAACTCCCCTGCGGCCGCCTGCGCCTCGGCTGCAGTCGGCCGATCGCCAGTTGTCTCTGCTGGTCGCGCACCAAGCACGTAGCGCGCGGCGTTCCAAAGCTTGTTCATAAAGTTGCGCGCGTTCTCCAGCTTCTCTGGCGAGAGCCGCTGGTCAGCACCTGGTGCGGTGCCCGAAACGAGTGCGAAGCGCAGCGCGTCGGCACCGATCTCATCGATGACGGAGAGTGGGTCCACCACGTTCCCCTTTGTCTTTGACATCTTCTGCCCCTCAGGGTCGCGCACCATGCCGTGCAAATAGATCGTCTCAAAGGGCGGAGTACCCATCAGCTCAATGCCGAGCATCATCATGCGCGCGACCCAGAAGAAGAGAATGTCGTGTCCCGTCTCCATTACTTGTGACGGGTAGTAGCGTGCGAGGTCGGGCGTCTTGTCGGGCCAGCCGAGTGTGCTGAATGGCCAGAGGCCGCTGCTGAACCAGGTGTCGAAGATGTCGCTCTCCTGCTGCAGCGCGTTCAACTCGGCGCCGCAGGTGCCGCAGCCAACTGGTCCCGCTTCTCGATCGGTCACGGTGATATGCCCGTCGGCGCAGTACCAGGCGGGAATGCGATGGCCCCACCAGAGTTGCCGGCTCACATTCCAATCACGAATCTCGGTGAGCCAGTGCTCCCACGTCTTCTCAAAGTGCGCCGGAACAATCTGTGTTGCACCTGAGCGCGTTGCGGCGAGCGCCTTCTCAGCGAGCGGCTTGGCACGAACGAACCACTGCGTGCGCAAGCGCGGCTCCAAGATGTCGTTGCTGCGCTGGCAGCGCGCCGGATTTGCCGCGTGCGGCTTGACCGACACCAGGAGTCCGAGCTCTTCAAGTGCGGCGACGATCGCCTTGCGCGCCTTAAAGCGATCCATCCCAGCGAACGGTGCGGGGGCGTCGGCAACGATGCGCGCGGACTCATCAAGAATGGTTGGTGCTGGCAGGTTGTGACGGAGGCCTACCTCGCGGTCGTTCGGGTCGTGTGCAGGGGTAACCTTCACCGCACCCGTGCCGAAGCTCATCTCAACAAACGCATCGGCAACCACGGGAACGGCGCGATTGACAAACGGCACCATCACACGCTTCCCAACCAGTGCGGTGTAGCGCGGGTCGTCGGGGTGCACAGCCACACCGGTATCGCCAAGGAGCGTCTCGGGTCGTGTCGTCGCCACGACAACGCCGCTGGTAGTGTCACCCCCCTCAAGTGGGTAACGAATCTCCCAGATGCTCCCCTGCTCTTCGGTCGCCACCGACTCAAGGTCAGAGACGCTCGTTTTGCAGCCGGGGCACCAGTTGACGAGCGCCTCACCACGATAGGCAAGGCCGCGCTCGTAGAGGGTGGTGAAGGCGGTGCGCACGGCACGGCTGGAAACGTCATCCATGGTGAAGCGGGTGCGGCTCCAGTCAGCCGATGCACCGAGGCGCTGGAACTGACCGAGGATGGTGTCCCGCGTCTCGTCCATGAAGCGGTGCATGCGTTCGAGGTAGCGCTCACGTCCAAGTTCGGCGCGGCTGCTCCCCTCCCTCTCCACGATGCGATCGAGCACGTACTGGGCGGCGATGGAGGCGTGATCCACACCAGGGAGCCAGAGTGCGGCTCGCCCCTGCATGCGCGCGCGGCGCACCATCAGATCTTCGAGCGTGACGAAGAGCGCGTGACCAACATGCAGGCCGCCGGTGACGTTGGGTGGCGGCATGATGATCGTGAATGGCGGAAGGGATTCACGATCCGCTGCGTCTCGCGTCTCGCGTCCATCAGGGCTGCCGTAATCGGTTGCCGCCCAGCGGGCGGCAACGCTGCGCTCTACCTCTGCGGCACTGTAAGAGGGGCCGAGCTCGCGTGCCGCCGTCACGCTGATGCGCGGGGGGTGGCCGTGCGCGAGCGCGGTGCGCGTCGGACCGGTGACGCCGGCGCACTCACGCCAATCTCGCGCTCGGTGAGCATGAGCGGCAGCGCGCCAGCGGTGATGGTCTCTTCGGTGACAACACAACGACGTACCTCGGGGCGATCCGGCAGGTCGTACATCGTGGCAAGGAGTGCATCCTCAAGAACTGCGCGCAGCGCACGTGCGCCGGTCTTGCGGAGTAGTGCCTTCTCGGCGACCGAATGGAGCGCGGCTGGCGTGAACTGCAGATCAACGTTGTGCATTTGGAAGAGGCGCTGATACTGCTTGACCAGTGCGTTCTTCGGCGCCACAAGAATCTCGACGAGGTCGTTGAGGGTGAGTGGGTCAAGCGCCACGATCATCGGTAGACGTCCGATGAATTCAGGGATCAAGCCGTAGCGCAGCAGGTCATCAGGCATCAACTGCTCAAGTACACGGGTGCGCTCATCTTTGCTTGCGGGCGTGTCGGAACCGAAGCCGATACCGCGTCGTCCGACGCGATCTGAGACGATCTTCTCGAGCCCTTCAAATGCGCCACCACAGATGAAGAGGATGTTCGTCGTGTCGATCTGCAGGTACTCCTGGTGCGGATGCTTGCGACCACCCTGCGGCGGAACGTTCGCGACCGTGCCTTCGATGATCTTGAGGAGCGCCTGCTGCACCCCTTCGCCGGAGACGTCGCGCGTGATCGATGGGTTGTCGGACTTGCGGGTGATCTTGTCGATCTCGTCGATATAGATGATGCCGCGCTGCGCGCGCTCAATGTCGCCATCGGCGGCCTGGATCAGGCGCAGCAGAATGTTCTCAACATCCTCACCAACGTATCCAGCTTCGGTCAGGCTCGTTGCATCGGCGATGCAGAACGGCACATCAAGAAATCGGGCGAGTGTCTGCGCAAGTAGGGTCTTGCCGGAACCGGTCGGGCCAACGAGCAGAATGTTCGACTTGGCGATCTCCACTCCGTCGGCCACGGTTGGTGCGCCAACGCGCTGGTAGTGGTTATGCACGCCCACAGCGAGCGAGCGCTTCGCGCGCTCCTGGCTAACGACATGCTCATTGAGCGCGGCATGGATCATGCGGGGGGTTGGTGTAACGCCGCCGAACGACTTGCGCTGCGACGCCGATGGCGACTGCTCGGTGGCGATCTCTGCGCAGAGGGCGACGCACTCATCGCAGATGTAGACGCCCTGGCCGGCAATCAGCTTACGAACCTGCTCTTGCGTCTTACGGCAGAAGGAGCAGCGATACGAGCCTGTGCCCGCGCTACGTGGGCCGCGCGTCTTACCGCCTCCCGACTCTCCGGATCCTACTCCTCCGCTCATGCGGCGCGCCTCACTTCCCCTTAGGTGGAACGATGGCAGGGAGCTTGTAGACCTCGTCGATGATGCCGTACTCCACCGCCTGCTCTGGCGAGAGGAAGAGGTCGCGGTCCGTATCTTTTACGACCTTCTCCATCGGCTGGCCCGTGTGGGCGGCGAGGATCTCTTGTGTCGTGCGCACGAGCTGCTCCATCTCCTTCACCTGAATGAAGACGTCAGGAGTGTTGCCGCGGAATCCGCCAGAGCCCTGGTGGATCATGATGCGGCTGTGCGGTAGAGCGAAGCGTCGACCTGGCGCGCCAGCAGCGAGGAGCACCGCGCCCATTGACATAGCGATGCCGGTGCAGATGGTGCTCACGGGGGCGCGCACGTAGCGCATCGTGTCGTAGATCGCGAGGCCTGAGGTGATCACGCCCCCTGGGCTGTTGATGTACAGGGAGATCTCCTTCTCGGGATCCTCTGAATCGAGGAAGAGGAGCTGCGCAATGATCAGGTTGGCGATGTCGTCTTCGACCGGGCCGCCAAGGAATATGATGCGCTCCTTGAGTAGGCGCGACCAGATGTCGTAGGCGCGTTCGCCTTTGCTTGAGGACTCAATCACCATTGGTACGAGCATTGGTTACCCCCTACGTGTGCACCCGCTCTCTGCGGGAGGCTGAGTTTACTTTGCGGCAGCCTTCGCGGCGGTAGGCGTCGCTGGGCGCTCCGGCGCCCAGGTTGGCCAGGCCTCAGGATGAGCATCAAACCACTCGTCAACGAGCCGCTCAACCACGAGGGAGCGGCGCAGTGAGGCGCGAATGGCTCGGCGACCACGCTCCGACGTGAGATAGGCCTCAAGCTTGCGTTGGCCCTGGGTCTGCGGACGGGCGCGCTCCACCTCTTCGTCGATGAGCTCCTCTGGCACTTCGACCCCTTCGGCGCCGGCAACGGCGCTCAACACGAGGAGGGTTCGCGCGCGACGCTCACCGCGCTCACGTAGATCGGCACGCAACTCCTCCACGCTCTTTCCGGCGGCACTGAGGTACTGCTCAAAGGTCAGACCCTGTCGCGCAATACTGCGCGCCAGCTCGTCAACGAGGCCATCGATCTCCTCTTCAATGAGTGGGTCGGGAATCTCAACCGTTGCACCCTCCATAGCGAACTCGACGATCTTGTCGGCGAACTCATGTCGGGCGCGATCAACCGCACTCGCCTTCAGGCGCATCAGGATCTCGGCGCGCAGTCCAGCAACGTCAGTGACGTTCGCAACCTGAGCCGCGAAGGCATCATCAAGGGGCGGCGGAACCCGCGCGCGTAAGTCGTTAATGACGACGTCAAATCGCGCCGGTACGCCTTGTAGTGCCGCCTCTTGGTAATCCTCAGGGAAGGTCACCTCAACGGTGGTCGCGTCGCCAACCTTTGCGCCAACGAGTTGCGCCTCAAATCCTGGAATCAGCCGGTCGGAGCCAAGCACGATCGGCATGCGCTCAGATGAGGCGCCATCAATCGCAATGCCGGTGTCAACGCGATAGCCATCGAAGGCGATGATCGCGTAGTCGCCAAGCTCTGCCCCGCGATCGGTCACGGCCGTGAGCGTTGCGTAGCTGTCGCGCAGATCGTTCACGACCGCCTCAACCTTGGCATCGTCAGGCTCCTCAAAGGTTGGCTCAAAGGTGTAGCCGCGGTAGTCACCGAGCTTCACCTCTGGCGGCACAGGGATGAGTGCGGTGAAGGTATACGGCTCCCCTTCAACGATCGGCTTCGCATCGATCTTTGGGCTGGTGAGCGGAACGATGTCGGACTTCATGATCGCGTCGCGATAGCCGCGCTCAATCAGGATTTCGGTTGCCTCATCAAGGATGCGGTTGATGCCAGCGAAGCGCTCGACAATGGAGCGCGGCGCCTTCCCCGGGCGGAAGCCTGGGATACGGCTGTGGCCGGCGACGTGCCGGACCGCCTGGGCAATTGCCGCGGCCACCTCTGCGACTGCGAGGGTGACCTCAAGTCGGACGGTGCTCTTCTCTGCGGGAGTGGTCGTGAATTCCATGAGCGCTCAGGGTACCCGACGACCCTTGATCTGGTGGGCGAGGTGAGACTCGAACTCACACGTCGTTGCCGACACCGGCTCCTAAGGCCGGCGCGTCTACCGTTTCGCCACTCGCCCCCGAGCATCATCGTCGCCCACGGGGGTTCCGTCCACCGCAGGTCGTCCATCGATCAACGCATCAATTACTGCGCGCCCGCCGCGCTGGGCCGCGGCTGCCACTACCCCGCTCACAAAGGCGCTCCCCGCTCCACCGCCGCGGCTCGCCGAGCCGCCAGAGCTACCCGAGCGAGAGCCGAACCATCGCACGAGGAGGAGGGCCAGGATGCCGAGGAGGCCGAGGGCTCGCAGGGGGCGGTCACGCAACTCCTGAGCCAGCCCGCCGCTCGGACGGAGTCGACCACCGATTGATCGCACGCGCAGGAGGGATGTCTCCCGCGATTGACGGACGGCTGAGAGGCGCGCAGCGACCGCGGGGCGGCTTGCGGCGAGAACTTCCACCCGCTTGGCGCGCTGATCGCGCTCGTTCGTCTGATCAGGCATTGTCACCCCCGTCACCAGCCCCTCGCCGGTCGCGCAGTCGATCGGCGATGCCGCGCAACGTATCGGCGGCGGCGCGGACCACCTTGCGGACTGGTGCAATGGCGGCATCGGCGGCACCCACTGCGCCACCAACCTCTTCGGCAAAGGCGGATGCCGCTTCGTCGCGCAGCTCATCAACCGCATCAAACGTGGCACGGAGTTCATGCTCAGTCGCGAGCGGGCGGAAGCGATCGGTGAAGCGTTGCATGTCAAACGTTGCAAGCCCAACCAGCAGATCCAGCAGCAAGAAACTCAACGCGAAGAGGAGCGACGCCGCAGTTGCGGGGCCGGCTGATCCGTTAAATACAAAGAGGACGAGCAGTGCACCAAGTGCGCCACCGACGATGGCGAGAAGGAACGATCGCGCGCGACGTGGTGCGGTAATTTGCAGGATTGCCGATGTGATCGCCGCCGCAACGACGAGCAAGAGCAGCGTGACATGTGCTGCGCCCCAGATCATTGAACCGAAGAAGGCGGCACCGAGCAACATAAAGATGGCGATGAGCAGCGCAAGCAGTGCCGCGGTGACGAGCGTGACGACCGCGATTGCGCCAAGTAACACGCCAACGGCATCGCGAGAG
>JBDLWN010000111.1:0-5544 GCA_039804225.1 Chloroflexota bacterium | reverse complement strand
CCCACCGAGAGGGAATCTCCGTTCACGGCTAGGATGCGCGGATGGTGGCAGGGAAGCGTTCACGTAGTGTTCACGCGGCGAGGTCGCGTCTCTCTACCGCCCCTCAGACCCCGAAGCCCCGCCGTGGCCGGGTGGGAAGCTCCCAGGCTGGGGTCCCTCGGGTCTGCGCCGTGGTCGACATCGGCTCCAACTCAACGCACCTCTATGTTGCCGTTTCGGATGGGGTGCGCCAAGAGGTGATCGCCGATGAGTCGATGCCGATTGAGCTTGGTCGGCTGGTTGAGCAGGATCGAGCCATAGGGCGAAAGGCCACGACGGCCATTAGCGATGCACTCACGACATTTCGCGCACGAGCTACGACCTTGGGCGCTGATCAGATGTTTGTCGTCGCTACGGAGCCATTTCGCCGCGCTCGCGACCAGGAGAGCGTGCTGCGCGCACTTGATGGACCAAAGTTCAGCGCACCGATCGTACTGACCCACGAGGAGGAGGGGCTTCTCACCGTTCTCGGTCTGCATCACGGGCATGACCACTCTGTGCCACAGCTCGTCGTTGACATTGGTGGTGGGTCAACAGAAGCGGTGGAGCTGCATCCTGGCGAGTTGCCGCGCGCAATTGGAGTCTCCATTGGTTCTGCTCGACTCTTGGCGCGCGTCTCGTACCAGGACCCGCCTCGCCCACGCGAGTGGCAGGAACTCCGTCGACATGCCCAGATCGCGCTTGCTGACCTTACCGTTGCCGATGTTCATCGTCTGATCTTGGTGGGAGGGACTGCAACGCGCCTCCTCAAGCTCGTTCCGGCAACGCTCATAAGTCGCACGATTGAGCGCGAAGATCTCGCAGCGATGGGGGAGCGGCTCGTGGCACTGACAGCGAAAGAGGTTGCGGAGCGCTTTGCAATCTCGCAGCGCCGCGCGCGACTCCTACCAGCGGGGATAGCGATCGTAGAGGCGCTGCTGCAGCGAACCACCGCGCGCGAGGTCACGGTTGATTGTGGTGGTATTCGTGAAGGCCTGGTTGTTGCCGTCGCGCGAGCGGGTGATGGCTGGCGCGATGCCCTCCCAACCCTCGTGATGGAGACTCGCGCAGGCTCTTCGCGCTAGATTGAGTTTGAGAGCAGCCGCGCCGCTCGCTCAACCTTCGATTCACCACCGACCGTTACCCCTGGTTGCGCAGCAATCCATGCGGTGAGTTCACGAGTCGCGCGATCGCGTACTTCTGGCGTAGCGGTATTCAGGAACTCAATCTCAAGTTCAGTCCAGCGTCGCTCACCTTCAGGTGTTGGTGCGATCGCGCGGACCTCGTCGACGCTGAGCAGCGCGAGCTCTCCCGCGCTTGTTGAGAGCACGAATAGCTGGCGCTCCTGGCGAAGTGTGAGGTAGGGCTGCAAGCGATCGAGCACGTGGGGCATATCGACTCCAGCCCCGGTGAGAGTTGACACAATTTCAGTTGGGAGCTCCTCCTTCGGTTCTGGTGTGCGTTCAATCTCTCTCCGCTCGCTCAGCGGGCCTGACGTGCTCTCCGCTCGTTCGGACTTGAGCGTGTACCGCAACGGTTCGCCATCGGATCGGCGTCGCCGTAGTCGCCAACCAGCGGCGAGGATTTGGCCGCGATAGTCCAGGTACTCATCAAGAAGGTGGAGCGTAGGCCGAGGCTGCGCCAAGTAGTAGCCGCTCGGAAGGGCGGGGAGGCGCGCATGCTCGAGGAGAAATTTCAACTCGCGCTCCATGGCGAGATTATGCCTGAGATGCGGTGAGTGCCATATGTCGCAAGGTCTCAAACGATGAGGTGCCCGTGTCTGCGAGACGCTCCCAAGCCCCGTCTGGCTGCAACGCCCAGGCGTTAGATGTGTCGGCGAGGAGCGCGGCGAGGATCTCGTCAGTCTTGCGGCGAACCTCATCGCCTTCGAGTGGGAAGAGCACCTCTACGCGTCGGTCAAGGTTGCGCTCCATCAGGTCCGCACTTCCGGCGAAGAGTTCAACGCCATCGGGTCCCGCAAAGCGATAGATGCGGCTGTGCTCGAGGTAGTCACCGATCACGGAGCGAATCCGCAGGCGAGCTCCATGGCGCTCTGGGCTTGGCAGGAGCCCACACATGCCACGAACGATCAGGTCCATGGAGACTCCCGCCTCGGCGGCGCGATCAAGGGCTGCGATCATTTCGGGATCGATCAGGGCGTTCACCTTGATGGTGATCGACGTTGCGGCGCCGGTTCGTGCTCGCTCTGTGAGGCGCTCAATACGCCGCTTGATCTCGCTGCGTAGGTGGTCCGGCGCCACCAAGATGCGCGTGTACGACGCGGTGCGCCCGGCACCCGTCAGGAAGTTGAAGAGGGTGGCCACATCGGTGCCAATCACGTCGTTTGTGGTGAAGAGGCCGATGTCGGTATAGCCGCGAGCCGTCTTCGGGTTGTAGTTCCCCGTGGAGAGGTGCACATAGCGACGAATCGCGGCGCCCTCTCGTCGCGCAATCAGCGTCGCCTTGCAGTGCGTCTTGAGGCCCATCACGCCGTAGACCACGTGTGCCCCCGCCTCTTCAAGTCGTCGTGCCCACTCAATATTGGCCGCCTCGTCGAAGCGCGCCTTCAGCTCGACGAGCACCACCACCTCTTTCCCTGCCTGGGCGGCGCGGATCAGATGCGCGGGGATGCTTGAGGTCGCCCCAGTTCGGTAGAGCGTGGAGCGGATCGAGAGCACATCAGGATCATCGGCTGCCTGAGCAAAGAGACGGTCAACGCTCGCCTCGAAGCTGTCAAATGGGTGATGCACCAGCAGGTCACCTTCGGAAATCACCTTAAACATGTCGCCGTTCGGCGCATCGGCTGACGTACTTGCAGTGATGCGCGCTGGCGTGACCGGTTGCCATCGTGGGGCGCGCAGATCCGGGCGAGGGAGATTCGCGACTTGTAGCGCAACAGAGAGGTCAAGGGTTCCTTCGATTACCTGAACCTCGCTCTGGCTAATCTCTAGCCCAGCCAAGAGCATCTCAAGCAGAGCGCCTGGCATCTCGGTGCCAACCTCGAGGCGCACCACACTCCCGAACCGCCGCTGGCGGAGCCCCTCTTCGATCGCCTCAAGGAGGTCGTCTGCCTCCTCCTCGACGGTGTCGAGGTCAGCGTCGCGCGTTACGCGAAAGAGGTGTGCGTCTAGGATCTCGGCGCCAGGAAAGAGGAGGTCGAGGTGGGCGAAGATCAGCTCTTCCAACAAGATCCAGTCGCCGTTACCGAATTGCACGATGCGCCCAAGGATGGTCGGCACCTTCACGCGCGCAAGCGAGATCTCCTGGCCAGCGCGTGCACGGAGGCGTATCGCCAACGAGAGGCTGAGTGAGCTGATGAGCGGAAACGGGTGACCCTGATCAACGGCGAGAGGGGTAAGCACAGGGAAGATCTCTCGCGTGAACCGCTCCGTAAGGAGCGACTGCTCAGCGGAATCAAGGTCGTCCCATCTTCGAAGTGGCAGACCTGCGTCTCGCAGCTCGTTGGTGAGCGCGCCCCAGCTCACTTGTGCCGATTCGGTGAGGAGGCCAGTCGCCTCGCGGATCAGTGCGAGTTGTACGTCGGGAGTTCTGCCGTCGGGGCCAGGGGTGCGTACGCCAGCAACCAGCTGGTCCTGTATGCCGGCAACACGCACGCCGTAGAACTCGTCAATGTTTGATGCAACGATGCCAAGAAAGCGGAACCGATCGAGGATCGGGCGCTTTGTGTTTGATGCCTCAGTTAGAACGCGCGCATTGAAGGCGAGGAGAGAGAGCTCTCGGCTGACTCCGAGGGTCACCGCGGGCCGCTCATGCAATCGGCGCAGGTGCAGCGCTGCCGCAGCAGCGACCATGTGTAGTAGCCGGTGCGATGACCGTCGCCCCAGAAGAGGCAGAGGGCATAGCTACCCACCATTTCGCCACCTTCGAGTTTCGTTTGACTTGGGCTAAGGGTTGGATTGGCGTCAAGCCAGCCAGGGAGACCGGCCTCGCCACGGCAGTAGGCGCAGGGGCAGAGCCATCGCAGCGGGATCGCCTCATACACGCTCTGATGGCCATCGCGCCAGTCCAGCTCAAGGCGTTGCTGCTCGCGGAGGATACGAATCGCGACGGGTGCCCCTTGTGCGGCTTCCTGCATAAGGAGATTCTAGGGTTCGCAGGTAAACGCCAGATCAGCGGCTAGGATGTTGCAAATCAGTGGGGGTATTGATGCCAGCAAGAAGCACCGGCACACGACGAGATCCTCGCACGAGCCGAGCGTGGCTGGCCGGCGCTGCCCGCCTCGCTGGCTCGGCACTGCTGCTCCTCGTGCTCCTCGTGGCGCCAAGCCCATGGACGCTCCCAACCGACACGAGCGCCCCCGTACTCCTGCGTGCCGTCATCGTCTCTCAGCCCCTCCCTGGGGAAGGGGGATCCTCGGGCAGTGCGACCGTTGAGCTCCTTGAGGGTCCACGCCTTGGAGAGCGCCTCACCGCCTCAGTGGATCAGGCGAGCGACATTGCCGGCTCGATTCCGTACAACAAGGGCGATGAGGTTCTCCTCACGGAAGTCACCGACGCGAGTGGGGGAGCAGTCTTTGCCGTTGCGGATCGCTCTAGAGGTGGGGCGCTACTGATCGCCCTTGCACTCTTTGCCGCTGCGGTCGTCGCGATTGCGGGAGGGATCGGCGCACGCGCACTCCTTGCGCTCACAGTCACTGGTGTCGTACTGGTGCGGTTCGGGATTCCGGCGCTCCTCTCCGGAGCCTCACCTCTCGTCGTTGCTGGGGGAATTGCTCTCGTCGTCGGCATCTCCTCCGTTGTCATTACGGAAGGTTTCAATCGGCGTGCAACTGCAACGATCTTGGGGATCGGGGGGAGCCTTGCCGCCGTCGCACTCATCTCGATTCTTCTCGATCGCCTGCTCGCCTTTACACCGTTTGCTGGCGATCCAGACCTCGTCAACCTCATTCCGATTCTTGGCGGTAACGTTGATCTTCGCGGCATTGGTCTGGCCGCGGCAATGATTGGTACGCTCGGGATCGTCGACGATGTGGCCGCGACACAGGTTGCGGCGGTTGAGCAGATTCGCCGGGCAGATGTCCGCGCTGGCAGCCTTGATGTGGGGAGTCGAGCGCTGTCGATCGGGCGCTCGCATGTAGGTGCGGTGATCAACACGCTACCGCTCGCCTATTTCGCCGCATCGCTCCCACTGGTGGTCGCCGCCCTGATCGCCCCAGGCGGACTCGCGAGCCGACTCAGCACGGAAACTGTTGCAGTTGAAGTGGTGCGCGCCCTCGCGGGCACCGCCGGTGTTCTCTTGGCAATGCCACTCGCCACGGCGAGCGCACTGTTGATTGGTGTGGGCGAGGAGTAGCTAGCTCGCCCCTAGTCGGTAGCCAACCCCGCGAACCGATTCAGGGAGCGGACCGCCAGCCTCTTCGAGCTTGCTGCGCAGACGCGCGACGTGCGGTTTCAGAAGGAGCGGATCAGGGGTCGCCTTGTTCGGCCAGGCGGCGGCGAGGAGGCGTTGCTGTGTCACAACGCGACCCTTCACGGAGGCGAGGGCCTCCAAGATATTGAACTCTGT
>JBDLWN010000110.1:0-3038 GCA_039804225.1 Chloroflexota bacterium | reverse complement strand
GCACTTGAGGTCATCGTCCTTGACGGCGATCGCTATGCGAGCAGCCCAGAGGTGGCCCTAGAAGAGGCGTATGCTCGCGGGGAGAGCGATGAGTTCGTTCTACCAACGAGAGTTGCGTTGCGCGACGCCGCTGCGGTGCGATTTACAGCAACCGATGTTGTGATCCATGCAAATTTCCGCGCTGATCGAGCGCGGCAGCTCATCCGTGCCCTTGCGGCGCCACAGATGGTCGAATTTACCCGGCCGGCCACGCTCCCTGTGCGTTGTTGGGGGATGACCTCCTACGGAGAGGGTGAGGGGCTTGAGTTGGTACAGCCAATCTTCGGGCCCTCTGTTGTGCCATCCCTTGCTGGGCTCGTAGCCGCTGCGGGCCGGCGTCAGCTGCACGTTGCGGAGACAGAGAAATACGCACATGTCACCTACTTCTTCAACGGTGGCATTGAAGAGGCCTTCCCGGGTGAGCGGCGCATCCTAATTCCAAGTGAACGTGTTGCCACCTACGACGTAGCACCTGAGATGCAGGCGGAGGCGATCGCGGCTGCGGTTGTCGCCGCACTCATGCAAGGCGACGAGAGCTTTATTGTTGCCAACATCGCGAACCCCGATATGGTCGGGCATACGGGAGACTTTGCCGCCACAGTACGCGCATGTGAAGCCACAGACCGAGCTCTTGGTGTCATTGCGGCGGCCGCAGCGGAGGCTGGCGTCACTCTGTTGATTACGGGCGATCATGGCAATGCCGAGGAGATGTGCGCCACGGATGGCTCGCCGCTCACCAGCCACACCCTTCAGCGTGTGCCACTGCTGGTCGCGTACGGCGATGGCCGAGGGCCGGCCTTGGCTGAGGGGGACCTGAGAGACATTGCCCCTACCGCCTGCGCCCTCTTGGGCCTGCGCCCGGACCCCGCCATGACGGGTGAGTCGCTCCTGCGGCCCTAGCCCACCGGCGCATCCCGCGCGGGTCGGGTGGTAGAATCAACGTAAGGACAGACAGTCCACATGAGGAGGACCAATGAATCCACTACTTGCCCTCGGGCAGATCATCGTCAGCATCTTCCTGATCATCGCCATCCTGATGCAGTCCCGCGGGGTTGGACTGAGCTCGGCGTTTGGTGGAGATTCCAGCGTCTATCGCTCCCGCCGAGGGATTGAGCGTCAACTGCTCCGCTTCACAGTCGCACTGATCCTTCTCTTCGTCGGCTTCTCGGTACTCGGCTACCTGCAGACGAACTAAACCGGACTGCCCTGGTGCGCAGGCAATACGGCGCTCGACAGGGATTGACCCGCAAAATCGTCGCGGCGTTCTTCGCCGCAGTGGCTCTCTTTGCTGGGGCCTCCCAGCTCGGTCTTGTCACCACCCAACTTGCTGGGGCTGGCGTGCCAGGGGGAGAACTGCCATCTGGTGAGGGCGTATTGACCGTCGGAGTTGTTGGGATTGCATCGACGCCACTTCCACTCTTCGCTGAAACCGCTGCGGATCGTGCCGTCGTTGCGCTGACGTATCGGAGCCTAACCCGCCTCGATGCGAGTGGGTGGCCGGGGCCTGACGTCGCGTCAACATGGAGTGTTGCTGCTGACAATCTTGCGTGGACCTTCACACTAGACCCAGCTGCACGATGGCAAGACGGATCCCCGGTGACTGCGGCTGATGTGCTGACGACGGTCGCCATTGCATCGGAGCTCGGCACCGCGGGAGGGTATTGGCAATCCATCACCGCAGAAGAGGGTGATGCTGCCAATACCGTTCGGCTCAGCGCCTCGCGGGCGCTCGCGAATCTACCAACAATGCTCGGCTCGTTGCCACTCCTCTCCGCAACGCAGTTCGCCGGACTCAGCGCGGCACAGATCCCAGACTCTGACGCGGCAAAGGTCCCGCAGGGGACTGGACCGTATCGCATCACCAGCATCTCTTCTGGAGGAGCCGGTCTGATCCGACGTACCGACCTCCTCGCCGCTGACACCGCAGCACTGACCGCTGCTGGCACGTCAGCAGAGAAGATTGCGCTCTACTTCTTCCCCGACGCCGCATCTGCGCTGAGTGGGTGGAGCGCCAGCTCTCTTGATCAGCTTGTGGGATTGGATATTGCCGATGCTCGCCGTGGTACCGCAGCCCGCGGCAGCACGATAGAACTTGGGACCACCGTTTTCTCGGGTATCGCCACGAACTTACGACCCGGGAGCGTGCTGCGCGATCCTCGGCTGCGTGCAGGTCTAACGGCACTCCTTGATCCTGCTGCGATCACCACAGTGTTCGGCGGTTCTGTTGCACGAACTCCGGTATCGCCGCTCTCGTGGGGCTGGACCGCACTCCCCGATGCAAAGAGCGGGGTCGACTATGCGACGAGCCTCTTCAAATCGGTCAAGTGGAAGAAGGGGGAGGCTGGATGGACGCTTCCAAGTGGTGGAGCGGCAAGCCTTGAGATTCTGACGCTGCCAGCACTGGCGCACCCTGTTGATGCTGCAGTGGCAGCACAGGCGGCGGCGGCATGGACGGCCTTCGGCATCCCTACGCGCGTCACGGAACTCTCTCCCATCGATCTGACGACTCGACTTGCCTCAGGTTCCTTCCAACTGGCCGTTCTGAACGTTGATGTGGGCATTGACGTTGATCTCTATCCGCTCCTCGGCTCGGGGGCAGTCCTGACAGGGGGCAACATTTCTGGCATTCAGCTGAAGGATCTTGATCTGCTGCTCAATCGCGCGCGCCAGCCCGGCGATCGGGCTGAGCGCACGGCGGCCTTGGTGGCACTCCAGAAGTGGCTCGCGGAGACGAACTACATCCTGCCAATCCGCTTCCGTGCCGCTGAACTCTTGTCCTCAAGCCGCGTCACTCAGGTGGCCCCAATGCTCGTTGATGAGCCAGAGAGCTACCTGCGGGCTGTGCTATCCTTCCGCCTCGCGACACCCTGAGCGATTAGGGGGTTCGAACGGGTCGAGGTGGCGGAATTGGCAGACGCGCTGGCTTCAGGAGCCAGTGTCCGCAAGGACGTATGGGTTCAAGTCCCTTCCTCGATACCAGCACCTGTGCCCAGGTGGCG
>JBDLWN010000109.1:0-35072 GCA_039804225.1 Chloroflexota bacterium | reverse complement strand
ATGAGGCGTACTTTGGCGCGAAGGATGCGCAGCAGGTGCGCGTCGTCGAGTGGATGGCGGCGCAGCGGAGCGACGGGATCACCATTCACCGCGTCGCGACGGTGCGTGACCACGATGATCTTGCGCTCAGTTCGCGCAATCGGTTGCTCTCAGCAAACGGTCGTGTTGCGGCGGCAAAGGCGATCCCCGTCGCGCTCTCACTCATCGCCGAGGCGTATGCCTCTGGCGTAACGAGCGTTGCCACACTCAGAGTCCTCGCCGAGCGGGTCATCACCGCGGAGCCGAGCGTTGCGCTTGACTATCTTGACTTCGCCGATAGTGAAACCCTCGTGCCCCTTGCAGAAGATTCGCGCGTTGGTGATGCCGCATCGGGCGAGGCGCTGGTCTCCCTTGCCGCCGTAGTTGACGGAATACGCCTGATTGACGCGATCACGCTCCCGTAGGGGCGCCGGTTAGCGCATTGGAACTGGCCGCGCCGCGGCAAGGATGCGATCCACATCGAGGGAGTTGGCAACAAGCTGCTTGATCTCTTCAATCTTGCGCACATCTTCAGGGTGGGTCTTCACCAGCAGGTCGTGCACATTCGAGGCAACGGTATAAGTGTCGCCCTCCATCAACACCGCGAAGATGTTCGCGTTGCGAATCAACTCCAGCACCCGTGTGCGGGGTCGATAGCCGCCACTGAGTACGAATCCAAGTGGCCGATTCGGATGATCCTCCCCGTCGAGCCACAGCTGTGTCAGCGCCTCAATCACATCCTCGCGGTCACCAGGAACCACAATGAGGGCACTCTCGCCAATGCGCTGCATCACGTGTTCCGGCTGCATGGCGGCAACGGAGACGCGGCCAATGATTGCGTCCATGTCGCGACCTGGCCAGAGAGTCTCCCCTTGCAGGCCATCTTCAATGATCGCGAGCGTGGGGTTGGAGAGAATCTGGCGATACGGCAGAACACCAAGAAGCGGAATTCCATGACGCGCGAGCCCCTTCTCAAGAAGGCGCGGCAACTCGGGCTGCAGGTCAAGGTCAACCTTATTGACGATCGCCCCCGCAACCTCAACGCCACGCGCGGCGAAGAGCGCCGCGTTCAACACGATCTCGTCAATCGGCCTACCAATACCACCCTCGCTCACGATGATCACCGGCGCGTCGAGCAGTGCAGCGACATCGGCGTTGCTCAAGCCAATCACGGCACCAACGCCCGCGTGTCCTGTTCCTTCAAGTAGCAGTAGTTCGTGTCGCTGCGCGAGTTCGACCTGAGCGGCGATGATCTTCGCACCGAGATCTTCCACCACCTGCCCCTCAATCACCTTACGCGTGAATCCGCGTGGAATCTGCACGGGAGAGAGAAGGGCGACCGCATCGGTCAGGCCGAACACGCCACGCATCAACGCCGCATCTTCATCGGCGGGGGTGTCGTCGATCGTGATCCACCGCTGGCCAACCGGTTTCATGAATCCCGCATCCAGCCCTTGCGCGCGGAAAGCGGCGAAGAGTCCGAGAGAGGTGGTCGTCTTGCCGCGGTTCTGCCCCGTCGCGGCGAGGAAGAGCTGCCGTGCGCCCGCGGCGCCGGTCATCGGGCTACGCCTCGTCGCGCGGCGCAGTGCGGCGCTCGATTAGGTTGACCGCCTCCTTGAGGCGCGTCACCGACTCCTGGTCAACATCGTCACGGCTGATGTGCGTGCCGAGCTTGTCGAGCAGGTCGGCGGCAACCTGAAGGAAGACGCTCGCATCAGCGATAAAGAACTCCGACTCATTGCTGTAACGCACAAAGGTGAGTCGCCCCTGCAGTGTTCGGCGGTCGTCGGCGTGTGCCACTTGCGTGGTGAAGTTGTGCCCCTGAATTCCATCAGGGTTGGAGAGAAAGCTCAACGCGTTATCAATGGCGAGGCCGAAGCGAGCGCGCCACCCAGCGAGGCGATCAACCACCTCGGCCGGGAGTCGTAGCTCCGTCACCTCGTCAAAGACCTCGGGGGCTGCCGTTAGTGCCGTGACCAGGGTCGAACCTTGGCGCTGACCGAGCATCGCCTGCAGCGAGCGCTCCAGCGTCACCACTTCAGCATCGAAGTGGCTTGAGGTGATCAGATCCACGAGCAGATCCTCAACGTTATCGAGCGCCGAACCCTCAGTGAGCGCAGCGGCAAGCGCGAGGATCTCCTCGCGAAAGAGAAAGCGCTCTTCGTGGTCTAGGCCAGCCATGTGCGCATCCTAGCGCGCAGGAGGTTTACGGGTAGATACCCCGCACCTTCATGGCGTCGGCAACGCGCTGCACCGAGAGGAGATAGGCACCCGTTCGCAGGTGGCTCTTCTCCTTCTGGGCCATGTCGTAGACCTCGTGGAAGGCACGAACCATCTTCTTCTCAAGGCGAACGTTGACCTCTTCCTCTTCCCAGAAGTCGCGGTTCAGGTCCTGCACCCACTCGAAGTAACTCACCGTGACGCCACCGGCGTTACAGAGAATGTCGGGGATCACCATCGCTCCATTTGCGAACAAGATGTCGTCCGCCTCTGGTGTCGTTGGTCCGTTCGCCGCTTCGGCCACGATCTTGGTCTTGATCTTGGCCGCATTCTCCGCGGTGATCTGATTCTCCAGAGCAGCCGGGATCAGCACGTCGCAGGCAATCTCAAGGATCGCCTGATTGCTGACCGGCGTGGCGCCGGCAAAGCCCACAACGCTCCCCGTCTTCTTCTTGTGCGCATCGACCGCATTCAGGTCAAGGCCGGCCGGGTTGTGAATGCCACCGCTGCTGTCCGATACGGCGATCACCTTCGAGCCGAGCTCGCTGATCAGTCGCGCCGCAATGGATCCAGCATTGCCGTACCCCTGCACCACAACGGTTGCACCCTTCAGATCAAGGTTGATCTTGCCTGCCGCTTCACGAATGCAGAAGACTGCGCCGCGCGCGGTCGCCTCATTGCGGCCCTTTGAGCCGCCGAGCGCAATCGGCTTACCGGTGACGACACCAGGAACGGTGTAGCCAACGTGCATTGAATAGGTGTCCATCATCCAAGCCATCGTCTGGCTGTTGGTGTTCACATCGGGCGCTGGAATGTCGGATTCAGGTCCAATGATGACGGCGATTTCGGTTGTGAAGCGGCGCGTGAGACGCTCAAGCTCGCCCAACGACAACTTCTTCGGGTCAACGGTGACGCCGCCCTTGCCGCCGCCGTACGGAAGATCCATCACGGCGCACTTCCACGACATCCACATGGCGAGGGCTTTCACCTCGTCAATGTTTACTTCCTCATGGAAGCGAATGCCACCCTTCGCTGGGCCACGTCCGAGGTTGTGCTGCACGCGATGCCCTTCGAAGACTCGCGTGGAACCATCGTCCATGCGCACGGGGAAGTGCACGGTGAGCTGACGTCGCGGCTCGCGCAGCACGGCGGCGATGCCAGAATCAAGACCGAGCCGCTTGGCGGCAAGGTCAAACTGCTGCTGCGCAACTGCCCAGGCGCTTTTCTGTGAACTCATCGTTGTGCACCTCTACTCTGCCGCCCTGGCGGGTGCCTGGCGGCCGCCGTGCGGCGATCCCCACAACCCTACAACGCGCCTCAAAAAGGTGTTGCGCGCAGGTTGCGGAGCGCTCCCGCACGAGCGGCGGCGCGAGGGTTTGTGGCTAGGCGCGGATCAGCGCGACGCCGAGTCCCTTCGGCCCGGTGTGTGGGCCAATGGCTGCACCCGCCCGAACGATCCCCGGCTTCAAGGCAGCAATCTCGGGGAATCGAGCGCAAACCTCGTCGCGGAATGCCTCAATGTCTGGAGATTCGGAGTGCAGCATGGTCAGCTCCTGAATTGGGGCGGCGCTGATCAACTCCATGAACCGCTCACGGGCCTTTGCCGTCGTACGTGGCTTGTCGAGCGTCACAACCTCACCATCAATGATGTCGATGATCGGCTTCACCGAAAGGAGTCCACCGATAGCCGCTCGCGCCGGGCTGATGCGTCCGCCCGCCTTCAGGTAGTCCAGCGTGTCTAGGAAGAAGATCACGTGCGTCTTTGGAATGAGTTCGCCGAGCTCCGCAACGATCTGCGGCGCCTTCCAACCTTCGGAGGCGCGATGGTAGGCACGCGCAACGAGCAGCCCTTCGGCCGCCGATGCCGTCGCAGTGTCGACGAGATGAATGTTCTTCGACTGCGGGTGGTCCGCTGCGGCAATTTCGGCGTTCCGATAGGTCGCCGACAGCTTCGAAGCCACGTGTACCGAGACGACCTCTTTTGCGCCGCCAGCAAATGCCTTGTCGTAGGCGGCGGTAAAGGCGGCGGGTGGGGGTGCTGCGGTCTTTGGGAACGGCGCACCTGGGGCGGTGAGTCGCTTCCAGAACTGATCCATGGTGAGCTCCTCGTTCACCTTGAAGCTCTCGGAGCCGAAGGAGACGATGACCGGCACGATCGTGATGCCGAGCCGCTTGGCTGCATCGGGTGGAATGTCCGATGCGCTGTCGGTAATGATTGCAACCGTTGCCTTGGCCATGGTGTCTCTCCCTCCCAGCATGCGTGCAGGCAGGTCGCCCTCACGTCTCACTGATTCTATCGGTGCGGATCAGTCGTGCGCGTGCTGTTGCCCAGGAGCGCTAGGTAGGAGGATTTCGTGCTCAACCCGCCGCAGAATCAGGAGGAAGGTGCCTGCCACAGCGAGGAATCCGAGAGTTGCAAACACGAGGCCGTCAACCCCGTAGGCAAACGCCAAGTCGCCCGCGAGCTTGACGCCAATGACCTGCCCTAGACCCAAGAAGATCGAGTAGAGGCCCATCACCGCGCTGCGGTCGGCGTGGTACCGCTCAGAGACATCGGCCAAGAAGCCGAGTGCCGCTGGCGTTGCACCAGCGATGAAGAACATCGAAGCGCACAGCACCCCAAAGAGGAGGGCGATCAGTGGTAGCTCGCTCCCAGAGAGTCGATTGATCGCAAAGATCGCTGCCATCGCCACGACGAAGGCGATCAGACCGAGCAGGAGCATGGTGGTGCGGCGGAAGTTGGCGAAGCGATTCCCCCAGAAGAAGAGTCCGACGCCGCCGATGAGGGCAACGAAGGCGAAGGCAGAGGTGACGATGACAAAGTCGAAACCACTAAGCAGGAACTGACCTGGGAGATTGACCGTCTCGTCGCCGAGCAGCAGGTTGAGCCCTTGTGGCACCCAGACGCCGATGATGGCGTTGATTGAGACCCAGGTGGGGACGAAGAGCAAGATCCCACGTTGGCTAAAGAGCTTTACGTACTTACGCAGGCGGTTCTCTGCGTGTGGCGGTGGTGCGGAGTGCTCATCTTTCACGCCGTAGGCGAAGAAGAGGAGGGCGAGCACGTAGATCAGGCCGTTCACGGCAAAGGCTGCTGGCCCGAAGATCGCCCAGAGCGGTCCGGCCAACGCGGTTCCCGCAACGAGGAGTCCGCCGAGGGTTGCCACTTCAAAGAGGGTGACGACGCGACCCCTGAGGGCGGCGTCGTGGCTCGTCTTCGCCGCAACGTACGACAGGATTGAGGGAACGCTGGCAGCAGTTGAGGCCCCTTCTAGGAGGCGCGTGCCAATGAGAAGCGGAATCGTCATCGAGAACGGCGTCATAACTACCGCCGCGAGGCCGAAGAGTGGCCCGAGCAACATCACCGGCTTGCGCCCAATGCGGTCGGCAATGATGCCGAAGATTGGCGACCCGATCAGCTCCGTCACGTAGAAGGCGAGCGTGATCGTTGCAAGATCAACTGGGGTGATCGTGATCGACCCAGTGGAGTTGAGGTACTTGTTCCAGACGATCAGCAGCGCGCCCGTGGTCCCCGTTGCGGTACGCAACGTGAGGGTGCCGAGGAGCAGGGCCTTCATAGATCGAGTCACCCTTGCAGCATACGGGTTCCCGCCTTCGGTGGTCGGTATACTCCGCCCATGCCAACCAATGTCGCCCAGTCGTATCCCTATAAGCGTGAGAGCGAGGCAGATCGTGCCGCCGCCATCGCGACGACCCTGGCCGCCCGCGAAGGGCTCGCCGAGAAGCTCAGCGCCGAGGCGCTCCCATACGACGGCGCAGATGGCGATGAGGCGTGGGCCTGGCGCTGCCGCACGGTCGGCTGCCCAGGGGTGCTTCACACCGCCGGATATGCCCGCGAGAAGCGCGCCATCGTGGCGCTCTGTGATGGCTGCGGCCTGATCGCCCTCCGATAGATGAGTGGCGAGCGCGTTCCCGAGATCGTGCCGATCAGTTCGGCGAGCAAGCCGACGCAGGTTGAGATCGTTGGTGACCGCATCCGTGTTGCCTCACTCGAAGTCGTTGATCGCGCCCTCGCCGGCTTCCTTGAAAGTCGCACGCCCGAGGATCGCGCCGAAACTGTCGAGCGCGCCATGCGAGTTGGCCTGATGGCGCTGCAAAGTGCAAGTGGATCTATTGATGTGGATCATGTTCGCCGCGCCTTCGACAAGCTGCTCGCCGATGCCAGCGAGTCAAACAAGAAGGCGACCGCTGAGGTCGAGGAGATTCTGCGCAAGACCTTCGCGAACGAAGGTGGTGCACTCCCGGCAACGCTGGAGCGCTTCCTCGGAGATAAGGGTGCGCTCGCACTTTTTACGAAAGATCTCTTTGACGAGAATCGCCGTGACTCCGCGCTCGGAAAGTTGAATACCATTCTCGGCACCTACTTCGACGGTGACGCCAGCAAGCTCGCCCACCTGCTTGACCCAACGCGCGAGGCCTCACCACTGAGCGGCTTCCGCGCCGAGATCGCCAAGCGCTTTGACGATGTGTTGCTGAAGATCGTTGAACTTGATGCGTCGCAGAAGGCGGCGAAGGGTGAGCGCAAGAAGGGGACGGCGAAGGGCGCCGACTTCGAGTCGCGCGTGATTGCCGAATACACCGAACTGCTGCGCGCCACGAACGATGAGATCGAGGGGACGGGCGGCGTTGCTGGCTCCATTCCTGACTCAAAGAAGGGCGATGCGGTCATCACGATCAACGGCCGCGACGCTTCTGCAAGCGTTCTGCGCATTGTGGTTGAGGTAAAAGACAAGGTGATGACTGGCCCAGCGATTGAGAAGGAGCTCGCCGAGGCGCGCGAGAATCGCAAGGCCGAGATCGCCCTGATGGTCTTCAGTGAAGCGGCGGCCCCCGCCGGCGCTTCGCCATTCGTTATCAGTCGCCACGGTGTCTACTGCGTGGTTGACCCTGAGGCTCCCGACGTCGCGATCCTCGAGGCGGGATACCGCCTCGCGCGCATCTCGGCGCTGATTCGTGCCAAGTCGGAGGGGAGCGGCGCCGACCTCTCAGCGGTGAAAGATGCGATTGACGCGCTGCGCAGCCGATTGGACTCGGTCAAGGAGATCAAGAAGACCCTCACCGCGATCGACTCCACAACCGAGAAGGCGCGCGACGAACTCGACGCCCTCCGTTCTGCGATTGTCACTGAGATTGACCGCATTGAGGAGCAGGTGCGAGCGAGTAGTGCCGCCGCCCACGGGCGGTGAGTAAGGCGATCGCCGACTGGCGGCGCTTCCTCACAGGCCGCTACGCCGCCTTCCGCACCCTCGCCGTCTCCGACGCCATCGCCGTCGCACTCAACGGAGACAGCCTCTCCATCCCCCTGATCACCACACTAGGCGCATCACCGGCGCTCGCCACCCTGATTGGCCTCTTCCCCTTCGTTGGCGGAATCCTGCAGGGGCTCGTGCCCACGGCGCTCCGCAGGAGTGGCGGTGACCTGCGACGGCTGACCATTTTGATCGGCGCAGCGGCTCTCCTGCGACCCATCCTGTACATCGCCGTGGTGATCGCTATTGCCGCTGGGGTGCTTCCGCCGCTTGCCGGCATCGGGTTGATTGCCATCGGCTTTGGCGTCGGCGCTACGGCGCAGGCAATCGCGGGGGCGAACGTACAGACCTGGTTTGGACGCATCCTTCCTGAGCGCGAACGCCGCTTCGTCGCCCCACGTGCGCTCGCGATCCAATTTGGACTCGGATCGGTACTCCTCGTTCCAGTTGCACTGCTGGTTCGTGTCGGCGAACAAGACTGGGGCGTCCTCATCTATGCGCCAGCCTTTATTGGCGGCCTTGCAGCAAGCCTCCTCTTCTTGCGCGCACTGCGCACGCTTCCACGGCCAGGTGCAGTGTCGGCCGGTCGCTCAGCTAAATCTGGGCCACTCTCTGCACCAATTCGTCGCTTCCTCCGCACCAACATCATCTCAGCGCTTGGCGCCGGATTCGCTCCGTACCTTTCGGTGTACGCAATCGTTGTGCTGAAGCAAGATGCGGCGTACGCCATCCTCATGGCCGCCATCGGCTCGGCCGCAGCTCTCGTTGGTGCGGTCGTGATCGGCAATTGGCTAGAGCGCGGCTCCGCGAGTCGCCTCTACCGCATCTCGCTCATCGTTCGCGGCGTTGGCATGGCCTCGTCGGCACTCGCTGGGCCATGGAATCCGTATGCGCCAATCGTGTTATTGGTCGTCATCGTCATCATTACCGTCGGGTTCGCCGCTGGCATGCTCTCCGCGCAGGAGCGCGTGCTGCGACTCGCCGCGCCTGGTGAGTCAATTCGCGCGCAGTCGGCTTACGGTGCAACGACCGCGGGGGCGCTCGCCGTCGGCCAGCTCGCCGGCGTGATCGTTCTCGCTCTCCTCCCAATCGCCTACCCAACCTATGTCGGCATCTTTATTGTCACGGGGGCCCTCCGACTGGTGGCGGCGGCGACCGCCGACGTGGGTGACGACTGGAATACGGCAACCCGCATCCACCACGGCGAAGAGATGCCCGCGGAGGCGGCCTTCGAGTCACAGCGCTAGGCGCAGGGCTACACTGATCCCAGCGCCACCCCTCGTGGGGCGGCATGAGCGTGCGAGCCGCCCGTGGCCCGCCTAAGGAGGGATGCGATGCGCGTACCAGTAGAGATGCCCCGGCTCGGCTACGACAGCGAGGTCGGCAAGATCGGCGCCTGGACGGCAAAGGTCGGCGACACCGTGACCGCGGGCCAGCCAATTGGCGAGCTCGAGACCGAGAAGGCCACCGTCGAGTTCGAGGCTCCGGTTGCCGGAACGCTCGTCGAGATCGTGCATGCCGCGGGCGCCGAGGTGGCCGTGGGCGCCGTGATCGCCTACGTCGAAGACGGCAAGTAAGCCGCACTCAATCATGCCGAAGCCAGGGCGAACGCCCGTTGAGTTCACACCAATGCGAACGGCGATCAGCCGTCGCATGGTGGAATCCAAATCAAAGGCACCGCACTTCTACGTCTCGACCGACATTGAGATGGATGGGGTCGTTGCCGCGAACGAAGCGCTCAATGCTGGACGCACTGGTGATGATCGAGTGACGCTCACCGCGTGGTTGGTTCGCGCACTCGCGCAATCGCTCGCCGCCTACCCCGCACTCAATGCCGTGTGGGAGGGCGAAGTGCTTGAGCGCTCCACGGCGATCAATATTGGCATTGCGATTGCGATTCCCGATGGTCTCGTCGCGCCAGCACTGCTGGATTGCGCAGCAAAAGATCTCGGCACCATCTCAACGGAGCTGCGCGACCTCGTCGCGCGCACCAAGATCGGAAAACTGCGTCCTGCAGAATTTACGGAGCAGACGTTTACGCTCTCCAACCTCGGCTCATTTCCGGTGACGCAGTTCACCGCAATCGTCACACCGCCGCAGGTGGCTATCTTGGCGACCGGGCGCAGTGAGTCGCGCGCCGTGGTGCGCGACGGCGCCGTGGTGGCGCGCACGATGCTGACGGCTACACTCTCCGCCGACCATCGCGCCGTTGATGGTGCACTCGTGGCCGCCTTCCTCGGCGACCTGAAGTCGCGACTTGAGGCGCCGGCCGGGCTCGCCTAACGCGCATGGTCAGTCAGCCGCTCGGCGACCGCTCGAACTATCAGCGCGGGCGTCTCGACGCCAGCGATCTTCTCCCCGATCCGGTCGACCAGTTTCATCATTGGGTGAATGAGGCGATTGCCGCGCAAGTCCCTGAGCCCCTCGCCGCCGCCCTCGCCACCGCCGACGAGTCTGGGAGCCCAAGCGTCCGCATGATCCTGATCCGCGGCATCGGCCCTGCAGGGATTGACTTCTATACGAATCACGGGAGCCGTAAGGGGCGCGACCTCGCCGCCCGACCCGCAGCAGCCCTCACCCTCTGGTGGCCAACCCTTGAACGGCAGGTCCGCATGTCAGGCTCGGTGGCTCGCCTCTCGGAGGGAGAGTCGGCCGCCTACTTTGCCAGCCGCCCGCTTGAGAGCCAGCTCGGAGCGTGGGCAAGCGCCCAAGGGGAGCCGATCGCCGATCGAGCCACCCTCGAGGCGGCCCTCGCCGCTGCCGCACAGGCGCAGGCCCCTACCCCAGAGTCGCTCCCCACGTTGCCGCCGCACTGGGGCGGCTATCGCGTCACGCCTGCCCGCTGGGAGTTCTGGCAGGGGGGCGAATACCGCCTCCACGACCGCTTTGAGTACCTACGAACCAGCCCATCTGGCCCCTGGGTGACCCGTCGACTCCAGCCGTAACAATCCGCACCGCCCCCCGCACACCCCACCCGTTGCACCCCTCTGGTAATCCTCTGGTAATACCCCCTTCGTATCGGATAGGATTCCGCCAAGCGCAGATCGCGCTTCAAGTCTGAACGGTCAGCCGTAATGGGGTGGCCGATAAGGAGGAAACACATGCGAAAGAGGTCGCTACTCGCAACCTTTGCGGTGACTGCCGCACTTGTTGCCGGGGCATGCGGCGGGTCGACCAGTTCGACGGTCACCGGAGCAACGTTGCTCATCGGTGACTATCAGGACGTCGACAGCCTGAACCCCTTCTACTACAGCACGGTGATGTCGAGCAACGTCATCGGCATGACCAGCGACGGTCTGCTCCGCCTCAACGAGGAGCTCGAGCTTGAGCCTTGGATGGCCACCGAGATTCCTACGAAGGAGAATGGCGGCATTCAGGTTCCAGGCGTTGACGGCGCAGCCGCAACGGTCACCTGGAATCTTCGCCCGTGGAAGTGGTCCGACGGTGTTGACTTCACCTGCGCCGACTTCCAGTACGCCCGCGAGTGGATTCTCGATGAGAAGAACACTGCGGTCTCGAAGGTTGGCACCAAGGAGATCAAGGAGATCGTGTGCGAAGGTCAGAAGATGACCGTGCACTACTCCGAGCTCTACCAGAACCTGAAGTATGGCCCTGCGTATGCGCCGAAGCACTACTTCAGCAAGTTCACTGTGGGCACGGTGGTCGGCGGAAATCCTGCTACCGACTCGTCCAATGACATGCTCTTGGGCGCGGGCTACCGCACCAAGGACCTGCCAAATGTTCCAACGACCGGTGCCTTCAAGTACGAGAGCCGAACGCCTGGTGTTGAAACCGTGGTCGTTCGCAACCCGTACTGGAAGGACCCACGCAACGGCAGCCAGTCGAAGCTTGCGCGAGTGAAGTACGTGGTCTGTGGTTCGCCAGAGACCTGCGTTGCGAAGTTCCGCGCCGGTGAGCTTGACATGGTCACCGACCTTGACGGTTCGCAGTACGCACCAACCAAGGATCTTGGCGACGAGCAGCGCCCGTTCCCAAGCTTCACGGTTGAGTTCCTGCGCCCAAATCACTCCAAGACGATCTGCTCTGACGGCGCGCCGGCAGAAGCCGATCCAGACGGCGTGCTTCCAAACCGCGCGGCGCGCGGCGGTGGCTGCCCAGCCTCTGACCTAGAGCTCCGACGAGCCATCTCGGCCGCAGTTGACCGAGAGCGCTACCTCGAGCAGATCGAGGGTGGCGTTGGTTTCGTTGCGACGAACATGGAGCTCCCTGACTTCTTCTTCTACGAAGAGCAGGCAGTGGAGGCCTATGACCTAACCAGGGCTGCACAGATCCTGGCCGACGGCGGCTGGAGTGACACCAACAACAACGGGACGGTCGACAAGGATGTCGACGGTGACGGTGACCGTGACGAGGCAATCCTCGACATGTGCACCACGCTGAAGCCAACCCGTGGCGCGAAGTTGCAGCTGCTTGCGGCTGACCTGAAGACGATCGGCATCACTGCCATCGTTGACGCGGTCAGCAGCGGCGTCCTCTTCGGTCAGCGCACCGACGTTGCCGCCGGCACGAAGTGCAACCTGGCATACGGAACATTTGACATTGCACTGCACGCCTTCGGCATCACGTCGGTTGAGCCGAGCGGGTACGACACGTACCACTCGACCCAGACCAACGAGAACGGTGGCGGCAATGACCAGTTCGTGAACATCCCAGAGCTTGACGCGAAGCTCGAGGCCATCAAGTCCTCGATCGAAGTGGCTGAGCAGGATGCGCTCATGGCCGAGGTGCAGTCACTCTTGACCACCAACGTGGTCTCGATCCCGCTGCACTACTGGCTTGACATCGTTCTGGTGTCAAAGAACGTGAGCGGTTACCTCCAGCATGCGGCCTGGGGCCCAATCTGGAACGCCTACGAGCTCGACGTTACGTCGAACTAAGTAGGTCTGAGCCGAACGAATTCGGCGTGCGGTCGTCGCGGAGCTCCGAAAGGGGCTCTGCGGCGGCCGCACATCACTCTCGCTACTCCCGCTAAGATCCCCCACGTAGGTCGCGCGACCTACCAGCACCAGTAGAGGAGGCGGCATGATCAAGTACGCACTGAAGCGAATCGCGCTCGGCGTCACCATCATGCTCGGCTCCACCGTCCTCATCTACGCACTCTTGCTCGCGGCCCCAGGTGGCCCTGAGCAGAAGTACGCCCTGAATCCCAAGTACACGGCGGCCCAAAAGGAGGGCTACCTCAAGTCACTCGGCCTCGACCAGCCCGTGCCGGTGCAGTACTGCCGCTGGCTCGGCGCATGCCGCCGCGACGCCGAAGGGCTGGATGCCCTTGTTGGTCCGACTGGCTTCCCCAGCTTCTTACCCTCCTCCATCTCTGGGGTGTACACCGGCATCATTCACGGCGAGCTCGGGTACTCCTACTTCAATGGCGAGTCTGTCGCTGATCTCATCGCAGCCGCGGCCCTCCCAACCCTAATTTTGGCGGGGCTCTCCATCGTTATTTGGTTAACCCTTGCCGTCATTGTTGGTGTCTACACGGGCGTCAAGAGCGGAGGGCGGCTCGACAATTCCGTCACCACGGTCACCTATGTGCTCTCTACGTTCCCCACCTTCCTGCTCGGCTTCATGCTGATGTTCCTCTTCGCAATTGTGCTGGACCTCACCCCGGTTGATGGCATGGTGAATGGGCGTGAATCGCCGGCCTTCGGTAGCGATCTCTACTGGCAGTACTTCTCCGTCAGCCCAGTTACCGCCTTACTCGACCTTGCCGCGCACCTTGTGCTGCCAGTCATGACGCTGGTGATCGTTAGCTTCTCAGGCGACTCTCGATATGTGCGCGCCAGCGTGATCGACGCACTCTCCATGGAGCATGTGCGCACCGCTCGGGCGAAGGGGCTAGCGCGATCGCGCGTGCTGATGCGCCATGCACTGCGTACCGCACTCGTGCCGTTTGCGACGAACATCGGCCTGGCACTCCCCTTCCTGTTCGGCGGCGCCCTCATCACTGAGTCGATCTTCTCGTGGCCCGGAGTTGGCCGGCTAACGCTGCAGGCCACCAATAACCTTGACTACCCTGTGCTGATGTCGATCCTGCTCATTGGCTCTGTGATGGTGGTGATCGGCAACCTCGTCGCCGACATGCTCTACGCCATCCTTGATCCGCGCGTGCGTCTGTGAGCGCGAAGGCTAAGGGGGCTACGCTCGCCGCGGCTCCAAAGCTCTCCGCATCGGAGAGCCCATGGGCTCAGGCACGTCGCCGCTTCTTCGCTGGGCGACAGGGCCCATGGGGGCTTCGCATCCTTGGATTCATCGTGCTCTTTGTGATCGTGGGACCCTTCATCTCGCCCTACGATCGCTTCAGCGTGCCAACACCGAGTGAATTCGTCTTCCTCGGTCGACCACCCTCTTTTGAGCACATTTTTGGCGAGACTGCGCAGCTTCAGCTTGACGTCTTCATGTTGACGGTTAACGGTGGCCGTGGCTCATTGCTGATCGGATTTATCTCTGCAATCGGTGGCATCACGATTGGCACGCTGGTCGGAATCATCTCTGGGTACTTCGGCGGCAAGCTCGACGGATTCCTCATGCGCTTGGTTGACGTCTTCCTCGCCATCCCAAGTCTCTTCGTGATCATCGTTGGCGCCCGAATTATCTCGGAGCTTGGTGGCACCGGCCTGATGACTGTCATCATCGTGTTCGTAGCGTTTGGCTGGATGGGTACCGCCCGCCTTGTGCGCGGGCAGGTTCTTGCGTTGCGCGAGATGGAGTTCATTGAGGCGGCGCGTGCACTCGGTGTTTCGCCAGTTCGTATTGCCCTGCGCCACGTCTTGCCTAACGCCATCGGGCCAGTTGTTGTCTCATTCCCCTTCGCAGTAGGCGGAGCGATAATTGGTGAGGCATTCATCAGCTACCTCGGCTTCGGCGTATCGCCACTCTCCCCGACATGGGGAAACATGCTCTCTAACTCGCAGCAGTTCTTCTTGCAGGGGAACTGGTGGTGGGTTGGATTCCCTGGACTCTTCATAGTTCTCACCGCACTCTCGGTAAACATGATTGGTGATGCGCTTCGCGAAAGCCTTGAGCCAGAGGGGCGCCGGTCATGAGCAAAGGTGGCGCACCGCTCCTGAGTGTTCGCGATCTCGCGATTTCGTTCCGCACCCATCGCGGCACCATCAAGGTTGTCGACGGTGTCTCGTTTGACCTCGCTGCGGGTGAGTGCCTAGCGGTCGTCGGCGAGTCGGGCTCGGGCAAGACCGTCTCGGCGATGGCCATCATTTCACTCCTCAGCCGCAAGCAGGCGATCATCGAGGGCTCCGTGAAGTTCACGGGGCGTGAACTGGTTGGCCTCAGTGAAGATGACCTCCGTCCGATCCGGGGCGGCGGTATCGGCGTGATCTTTCAGGAGCCGCTCTCAGCACTGAACCCGGTCACGACCATTGGTGAGCAGATCGCTGAGGTGATCGTGGCCCACCGCAAGCTGAGTTGGAAAGAGGCGCACAAGTTAGCGATCGGCTATCTCGAGCAGGTCGAGATCTCGCAGCCCGACCAGCGCGCGAAACAGTACCCCCACCAGCTCTCGGGCGGCATGCGCCAGCGCGCCATGATCGCCATGGCCCTCTCGGGTGAGCCCTCCATGATCATTGCTGACGAGCCGACCACCGCCCTTGATGTCACGATTCAGGCGCAGGTGCTCGACCTGCTTCGCCGCACCACCACCGAGCGGGGTGCTGCACTCCTGCTGATTACGCACGACCTCGGTGTCGTCGCCGAAACCGCCGATCGCGTCGCGGTCATGTATGCCGGGCAGATCGTTGAGACGGGCAAGGCCGCCAACGTGTTGCGTGAGCCAGCGAGCCCATACACGCGCGATCTTGTGACCTCGGTTCCATCATTCGCTGCGCGCGGTAAGAAGCTCAGCACGATTACCGGCATGGTGCCGTCGCCTGACGCGTTCCCCGCCGGCTGCCGCTTCGCCCCACGCTGCCGCTACGCGATCACCGCCTGCACCACCGCCGTTCCACCTCTTGAGCCGCTCAAGGATGGGCGCCTCGTGCGCTGCATTCGCACCAAGGAGGTGCTGAACGGCACCGCCGCAGGGAGGCGCAAGGCCCCAGCAGCAAAGAAGGGGGCGGCACGATGAGCGGCAAGAGCGCTGATAGGCGCGAACTACTCAAGCTCGTTGGCGTTAAGCGTCACTTCCAGGTGCGTGGGGGCATCCCACTCATTCGCAAGCCGCTCGCAGTTCGCGCCGTTGACGGCGTAGACCTCAGTGTTACTCGCGGCGAAACGCTCAGCCTCGTCGGCGAGTCGGGCTCCGGAAAGACCACGCTCGGCCGCGTGGCGCTCGGTCTGCAGCCAGCTACTGCGGGTACCGTCACCTTTGACGGACGTGAGATCAAGAATCTCTCTGTCACAGAACGCCGAGCGTTGCGCAAGCGCATGCAGATCGTCTTCCAGGATCCGTTCGGCTCACTGAACCCGCGCCTTCCGATCGGCGACCAGATCGAAGAGGGCCTCCTCGCCCACAAGCTCGGCGAGCATGCCGCTCGAGAGAAGCGTGTGCGGGAGGTGCTCGACCTTGTCGGCCTGGATCCGAACTATGCGTCGCGCTATCCGCACGAGTTCTCTGGCGGTCAGCGCCAGCGTATTGGCATCGCCCGCGCCCTAGCGGTGAACCCTGAGTTCATCGTGCTCGACGAACCGGTCTCCGCGCTCGACGTCTCAATTCAGAGCCAGGTTCTTAACCTGCTCACCGACCTGCGCAACGAGAAGGGGCTGACCTACCTCTTCATCAGCCACAACCTCGACGTCGTCGGCTACTTCTCAGATCGCGTCGCCGTGATGTACCTCGGCAAAGTCGTTGAGATTGGCCCGGTTGACCGCGTCTTCACCAAGCCGCAGCACCCGTACACCGTGGCACTCATCTCCGCCGTGCCGAAGGTTGAAGCGCACGACGTCAAGGATCGACTCATTCTTGAAGGCGAGATCCCATCGCCCATCTCGCCACCATCGGGCTGCCGCTTCCGCACGCGTTGCTGGTTGCGTGAGCAGCTGGGCAATCCAGAGAAGTGCTCGACCGAGGAGCCGAAGTTGGTTGCCACACCGCGAGATGTGACGGTCAATGTCGCCTGCCACTTCCCACTTGCTGATGGCGCTTCGGCCACAACTGCCGCCGGACGAATTGAGATTGCGCGTGCCGTTAAGTCTGCGACGAAGGCGAAGCCCGCGACGAAAGCGAAGGTGGCCCCGAAAGGCGCTTCAAAGGCGAAGCGGAAGGCTTAGTCTTCGCGGCGTCCCGCGCCGGTCTCCCCCGCAGCGGTAGAGAGTTCACCATATTTCTGAAGAAGTTCCCGCGCGCGATCCCGCGTGCGTTGATCCGGCTCCACGCGTTGCGCTGACGTCGCAACTGCCTGTGACCCCTCGCGAAGGTTGGCGAATGTTCCAGCTGCGACGCCAGCAAGCGCGGCGGCACCTGCCGCCGATGCCTCAGGGTTCTGCCCAATCATCACGGGCATGCCGAAGAGATCGGCTCGAACCTGAATCAGGGACGCGGGAACCGGTTCACCCCCCGAGAGTGGCCCAGGCGTCGCACCAGTCGCTGGGCCCGAGAGTCGCATCTCGCGCACCTGCAGGCCTGCCGTGATCGCAGGCGCAAGGAGGTGGGCGATGGCAAGGGCACCACTCTCGATCGCTGCGCGCACCAGGTGCGCTGCGCTGTGCTGATCCGTTCGACCTACAAAGGCATCGTCGACAGAGTAAGGGTGGTTCCAGCCAAGATGGGAGATCGGTTTGGCCATGAGCCCATCAGCACCGAGTGGTAGCGCGGCTGCGGCGTAAAAGAGTTCAGCGCGGCGCGCAGGCGCCGCCGCTGGATCGTTGGCGAGCAGCTCCGTAACGACCCACTCCAGGAGTCGGCCGGTACCGGCGAATGCGCCGCCAAGGATCACCCCGTCGCCGAACGGCGCAGGAGCTGGTCCCGCCCAGAGGCGACCAGGGAGTGCAGCGGTGATGCGCGCCGCCTCCGAAGGAGTTGCCGCAACGGCGACGCCGCCCGCGGTCCCGCCGACATCGACGCCAAGCCCAGGATCTGTCAGGCCTGCGCCTACAACGGCGGCGAGGCCATCGTTCATCCCTGCGGCGATCGGCACGCCAACAGGGAGGCCGAGATCTGCAGCGGGACCAGGGAGCAGGGTGCCGATCCTTGTGCCAGGGAATACCTCAGGTGGGAGGGCACGCTCATCAAGGCCTGCAGCGAGCAGCGCGCTGCGCTGCGCGGGGGAGACACTCCGCGCCGGATCCCAGAAGGCGCTGACCGCCTCTCCAGAGAGTCGCAGGGTGAGTGCATCCCACGACGAGAGGAGCCATGTGGATGCGGCGGCAATTTCAGGACGCTCGCGAATGAGCCATCGCGCCTTCGGTAGTTCGCCAAGAAGCCATCCGCCACGTCCGAGGATCTTTTCGAGGGCGGCCTCATCATCGGCGGAGCGGCGGTCGCGCCACATCAGCGCCGGGCCCGCCGCACTCCCGTCTGCACGTACCGGCGTTAACGATGGTCCGTGACCATCAACGCCGATCCCACGCACCTCAATGGCATCGGCGCTCTGAGCAGCCGCCAGCGCCATCACCTCATGAGTGGCGGCGCAGATTGCGCGCCACCAAGTGTCGGCATCTTGCTCGTGTGGATCTGCGCCGCCCCCGGTTGCGCGACGTGCAATAGCAATCGGCGCACCGCTCTCCACATTGAGGAGGAGTGCTTTGACCGAGGTGCTCCCGAGATCGAAGGCGAGGAGCGCGGCGTGAACGGGTCGACGCATCAGGTGCGTCGCCGTTAAATCAGCGTGGACCGTCGCTCCGGCCGTGGTTCACGTACCACCAGGCCGAAGGGAAGACCGCAGCCGCCAGTGCCAACTTGATTGCATCGCCGAACAGGAATGGGAGAACCCCCTTCTGAATGGCAACGCCGATCTCAAGGTTCGCTGAGGCGGCGAACCATGGCACGCCGAAGCTGTAAATGATCAGGCTGCCGATCGCCATGGCGGCAATCGTGCCAATAACGCTGCGATCCCAACCGAGGTCGGCGAGTCGACCCACGATCCATCCGGCAAAGAGCATGCCAACCAGGTAACCGCCGGTTGGCGCAAACTGCAGCAGGCCCGCATCACCACTGACGAAGAACTTCTCTATGCCATGGCTCCCCTCGCGGAAGATTGGAGCGCCGAGAATCCCGAGGACGAGATAGAGCACCATTGACGCAAGGCCACGACGCGCGCCAAGCGCTGCGCCAACCAAGAGCACACCAAAGGTCTGCCCAGTGATTGGCACTGGGGTGCCGGGGATTGGGATAACGATCTGGGCGGAGGCGGCCACGATCGCCGCGCCGACGACGGCCAGCGCGAAGCCTTGCAGTCGAGCGCCAAGGCGCTCGCCCAGGAAGACGGGGAAGAAGAAGTCGCCCAGCGTCACGCCGTACTCCGCGGCGGGTATGCGGCCCATGGCGGGCATTGCGCGTCGAATCTGCATCTTGACCCTCCCTACGGGCGCCACCCTTGGGGGAGGGCGCCAACCCTCAGTCTACCCTGCGCCACCCCCCTCGCCTCGGGGTAAGATGGCGACTCACTTGGTGGCCATCGTTCAATGGTTAGGACCGCGGTTTGTGGAGCCGCAGATGAGGGTTCAATTCCCTCTGGCCACCCCACCACGCTAAGGAGCCTGATGCCCAACCCCGCACCTCGCCGTCGCCTGATTAACGATCCAGGCTTCCTCCGCCTCTGGGCCGCCGAAACGATCAGCCACCTCGGCTCTAACTTCAGTCACCTTGCCATGCCGATCGTTGCCATCCAGCTCCTGAACGCGGGGCCAATGGAGATCGCGCTCATCAACTTGGCCGACACCCTCCCCTTCCTCGTACTCGGCCTACTTGTCGGCGCGCTCATTGACCGGCTTCCTCGCCGTGGCGTACTCATCGTGGGTGATCTGGGCAGGGCCCTCCTACTCCTCACACTGCCCGTCTCGTATGTGTTTGGGTTCCTCTCCATTCCACAACTAATTATTGTTGGGTTCTTGCTCGGCACGCTGACCGTCTTCTTTGATGTGGCGTATCAGGCGTATCTCCCCTCGCTAATCCCTAAAGAGGATCTTGTCGAAGGAAACTCAAAGTTGGAGTTCAGTCGATCAGCGGCGGGGCTCCTCGGCCCAAGCCTAGCTGGCGCACTGATCGCCCTTGTGAAGGCACCGCTGGCGGTAGTGATTGACGCGATCTCGTATCTCATCTCGGCACTCTTCCTCTTATCGATCAAGCCGCATCATGAATCTGTTGCAGAACAAAACGATAGCGCTGCTCCAAAGCGAGTCACGCCCCGCGGATCTTTGCGATCCGACATCGTCGCTGGGCTCCGCTTTGTCTTTGGTCATCCTGCGCTGCGCACCATTGGGGGCGCCACGGCAACCTCAAATCTCTTTGGCAGCATCGCTGGCACGGTCACCCTGATCTTTGCCTACCGAGAGCTCAACCTCTCAGTGGCGTTCATCGGATTTGCTGCAACGCTCGGCTCGGCTGGTGGCCTGATCAGCGCCCTTCTTGCCGACAAGATCTCCAAACGCCTCGGCGTCGGCCGAACGATCGTCTTGACCATTCCGTGGACTGGTCCACTTGTTGCTGTCTTGGCCTTCTGCCAGCCTGGAAACGATGTGCTGAATGGCCTTGTGATCGGTGGGGGCTTCTTCGCTGGCGCCGCGTCGGGAACCCTGTACAACATCAACCAGGTGAGCCTGCGACAAGCCCTGACACCACCAGAGATGGCGGGGCGCATGAACGCCACGATGCGCTGGTTCGTATGGGGGACCATGCCGATCGGCTCTCTGATCGGGGGGGTCCTCGGCACTAACCTCGGTCTGCGAGAGACGCTCCTCATTGGCGGGATTGGCGGCACGCTCGCCTTCATCCCGCTCCTCTTTGGCCCCGTGTGGAAGATCAAGGAGATGCCGACGGGGGTCGTGCAGAAGTAGCGACCGGGACCGCCCTGGCCCCTAGGCGCTGATAGACTCGCGACGCGGCGGGATGCCCCCATAGAGGGGCCAGCCAGCAAGGAGGGTGCATATGGCTACAGTCACGTTCCAGGGTGTCTCGAAGAAGTACGGCGAGGTCCTCGCCGTCGAAAACCTCTCCCTTGAGATCAGAGATGGCGAGTTCATGGTGTTTGTGGGCCCCTCGGGCTGCGGCAAAACCACCTCGCTCCGTATGATTGCCGGCCTTGAGGAGATCACCGATGGCACCCTGCTGATCGGCGACAAGGTCGTCAACGACATCGCGCCAAAGGACCGGGACATCGCCATGGTCTTCCAGAGCTACGCCCTCTACCCCCATATGACCGTGCGAGAGAACCTCGCCTTCGGTCTCAAGCTACGCAAGATTGAGAAGGGCGAGATTGAGCGCCGTGTCAACGAGGCGGCGGCGATCCTTGATCTCACCAAGCTCCTCTCCCGCAAGCCGAAGGAGCTCTCCGGCGGCCAGCGCCAGCGCGTTGCCCTTGGGCGCGCGATCGTCCGCGAGCCAGCCGTCTTCTTGATGGATGAGCCGCTCTCCAACCTTGATGCGCAGCTGCGCGTGCAGACGCGTGCCGAGATTTTGCGCCTGCACGCTCGACTCAAGACCACCGTTGTCTATGTGACGCACGACCAGGTTGAGGCGATGACGATGGGGACGCGAATCGCCGTGATGAACGAAGGAAGGTTGCAGCAGGTTGGGACACCGCAGGATCTGTACGACCTCCCTGTGAATCGCTTCGTCGCCGGCTTTATTGGCTCTCCAGCAATGAACCTGCTTGAGGCGACCGTTGACGGTCGTCACGTGAAGGCGGGTGAGATCGCAATTGAGATCAGTGATGCGCGTGCAAAGGAGTTGGAGGGGCGCACCAGCGTCACCATCGGCTTCCGGCCAGAGCACCTTGAATTCGGCAAGGCGGGTCAGGGTGCGGCGCAAATCGAACTAACCGCAGACGTTGTCGAGTATCTCGGCGCACAAGAGCTGCTCCACTTCTCTACCGCAAGTGGTGACGTTCTTGCGCTGGTTGGTTCTGAGCATAAGACGCCGCGCGGCACCAAGGTGCAGCTCGCTCTCTCGCTTGATAGGCTGCACCTCTTTGATACGGCCACCGGCGCCGCAATCCGCTAGGTCTGCAGCACCGCATGCGATTTGGTGACGATGCTCTTGGCGTGCGTCTCACTGCGCTCTTAGAGCCTGGTGAACTCAACGAGGTTGTCGTCGCTTCAGACCTTGTGGTGCAGGCGGCGTACATGGAGTGGCGACGCACGACGGTGCAGCGTACGGGTGGCGATCAGCATGTGCGGTACATCGTTGGTCACCCAGGAGCTGTTGCCATCCTCGCCATTGATGCTCCGAGCGATGCTGAAGTGACGCCGACGAGCGAGATGCTCTTCGTTCGCCAGTTTCGTGCCCCGGTGGGGCAGCTCCTCCTTGAGGTGCCGGCTGGCACACTCGACCTGCATAACGGGATTACCGAGGAGCCTCAGTTAGCCGCTGAGCGTGAGCTCGAGGAGGAGACTGGTCTTCGGGCAGCAACCTGGCGTCACCTCCGAAGTTTCTTTACGGCACCAGGGTTCACGAGTGAACGCATGCATCTCTTCCTCGCCCTCGGCCTCTCGGCGGCAGGACCTGGCGCCCGCACACCCGACGCCGATGAGGCGATTGAGGCGGTCCGGCTGACCATTGCCGAGGCCGCCGAAGCGGTCCGCCGTGGGGCAATCGTGGACGCGAAGAGCCTGGTGGCCATCGCCGCCGCTGAGCGCCTAGCCACCCGCTAGCCCTCGCACGGATCGTGCGTGCGCCCCTCGTGGACTGCGATATCCGTACCCCTACCCCCCTTAAAGTGCTAGAATCGTACCCACAGCGTTCCGCACTGCGGAATCCGCAGAGCAAGGATGGATGGATATGGCGATCGAACCACTCAGGCACCTCGCGCCAAGCACGAAACCAGCCCCTCACCGCGCCGAGCCACCCGTTGGGCCCACCGTTCAGATTGACCCTGCCCGAATTCGCGAGCTGACCGCCCGCGAGTCAGAGCGCCTCGACGCGCGTACCCAGCGCTCAGCCGCCGCCTATGAGCGCGCCAAGCGTTCTCTGGTTGGCGGCGTATCGTCGAGCTACCAGAAGCGTGCGCCGTGGCCGATCTATCTCGATCGCGGACAGGGACAGTACGTGTGGGACGTTGACGGTCATCAGTACCTCGATGTGCACAACGGCATTGGGAGCATGGTGCAAGGTCACGCGCATCCGTTAATCACCGAAGCCGTCGATCGACGGATTCGGCTCGGCTCGCACTTCGCTGCGCCGACGGAAGATACCTATATCGTTTCTGAGCTCCTTGCGGCGCGCTGGGGGCTCCCTCGCTGGCGCTTCGTGAACTCCGGCTCCGAAGCAACCATGGATGCGATTCGAATGGCGCGCGCAGCCACTCAGCGCGACGGCGTCATGAAGATCTTTGGCAGCTATCACGGGCATCACGACTATGTGATGGTCGACATCGGCCTCTCCGTCTATGACGGCAAGGATCGCGAGAACTATCCGTCGATCGCCTACGGGAAGGGGATCCCTGACGCCGTCACACAGATGACCACCGCCGTACCATTCAATGATGCAGGAGTTCTAGAACGACGTCTCACGGCTCTGCAGAGCGAGGGGCGACTCCCAGCCTGCTTGATCATGGAGGCAGCAATGATGAACTGCGGCGTGATCTTGCCAGAGCCTGGCTATCTAGCCGATGTGCGACGCATCACCAAGAAGTTCGGTGTGGTCTGGATCATCGATGAGGTAAAGACTGGTCTCAACGTTGCAGCTGGTGGCGCAACTGAGCTCTTCGGCATCCAGCCTGATCTTGTCTGCTTGGCTAAGGCGCTCGGCGCCGGCATCCCAACGGGTGCGATTGGCGGCAGCGACGAGATGTGGGCGATGGTTGACTCCGGTGATGTCTACATGGTGGGTACCTTCAATGGGAACCCACTGGCGATGGCGGCGGCGCGTGTCAATCTGGAGCGCGTGATGACGCCAGATGCCTACAAGCATCTTGGGCGCCTCAACGACCAGCTTCTAGACGGCGCCCAGGGAATCATTGATCGCTACAGGCTCGCCGCGTACGCGGTAGGGATTCAGTCAAAAGGCGTCATCACCTTTGCCCAGTCAAAGGTTGTGGACTATGACTCGTACAAGTCCGCCCAGCAGAAAGAGATCATTGATCTCGTTTGGCTCTGGAACATGAATCGGGGCATCTTCGGTACGCCAGGTCGTGACGAGGAGTGGACCCTCTCCATCACCATGACCCCCGCTGACGCCGACCACTACCTTGGCGTCTTCGAAGAGCTGGCCGCCGAACTGACGCGCTAGTTCTCCTCGCGCAGTTGTCGCAGGCGCTCGTTGAGGACTGCGGTCCCTCTTCGCACCGTACCCATTAGCGGGATCACGGCCAGCATGGTGAACGCACCACCCAGAATCATGATGATCCCGCGCACGCGTTGTTCGCGAACGACCTCAAGTAGTTGTGACTGCACGGTGCCCGTGAGGGCTTCAGAGATGCCAAGCACCGGTTGCGCATAGACCCAAGGGGCTGCAGCACCACCAAGGAGCCACGCAAAGAGGAGGGCAGTCGCAGCCACGCCACCTCGAGCGAAGGTGCCTGTTGTCACGAGCCCCGCAGAGCGAGTACGCATCAGGATGACTGCTGCGAGTCCAACCCACACCGCATGCCCAGCGAAGACCAAGATCGCCACCGGGGGCGCAGCGATGGATTGCGCGAGGAGAAGTGGGGTCCACGGAAGGGCACCTACGAGAAGTGCGAGCCTCCGCTCCCCCTCCGTGATGATCTCCTCGTGCTGCAGGCGCCCAATCCAACCGATGATTGCGAGGCCAGCGGCGACATCAAGGATGACCGCGATCAGCCGAAGCACCGCTAAGGCGAGCTGCTCTCCGAGGATTCCCGCAGCGGCGGCACCTGGGTCAGCGGCATACGCAAGAATATTGTCACCGCTGCGGAAGAGGAGCCAGCCGCGCAGGGCGAGCACCAGGGCGCTGGCGACAATCGCACCCGTGAAGATCGTCTCGTTCTTGGGGAGGAGGCGGCGAGTCGCCATGATCGGCGACTATTGCGACGCGCGTGCGCGTGTGCGATGTTCAGCGGTCAGTAGTGCGCTCTGCAGCTCTTCACTGAGCTGCACCTTGGCGATCGACTGGCGCAGCAGCACGGCGACCGCACTCAACGTGACCCAGGCCGCAGCAACCCAGATCACCGCGGTGGGATCTGTGTGCGAGGTGATGAGTCCACCGATCCAGAGGGGAGCAACAAGCACGGAGAGTCGCCCAGCCCAGCGGGCCGAGCCGTTATCAGCGCTCGGTCGTGAGGCACCAGTACCCCCATGTGCCTCGGCGAGGCTTCTGGTGTGCTTTACCAGGAGGCGGCCTGGTTGGCCAGCCAGTGGCCCCGGGAGAGCGGCGAGCGCCAGGTCGCGATCTATGTTGGCGAGCGTCACCGCCGGGTGCTGAACGTTTAGTGCGTGCGCATTACGCAGGCTGGCGCGCATCCATCGCAGCAGAAAGTACCAGACAACTGGGGTAGCGATCAACAGAAGTGTATTTGCGCTGCGCACAGTGCCAAATGCGCGTGTCGCATCCTCCTCAGTCGCCCGATCGATGGCGATGAGATCAAGCACGGAGTAGTAGCCCATGACCGTTCCGGCGCTGATCAGCGCAAGGAGGGCGAGAAGAAGGAGTGCGCGTCGCGCCGTGGCCGCCTTCGTGGCGGCAGAGAGGTAGGGGGTCACTTGCCGCTGGTGCCCTGCTGACGCAAGAAGCGAATCAAGCCGTCGCGCTCCAAGAGGGCGAAGCGTCGTAGTCGTGCCGCATCAACGGGTGGAATGCCATGTGCTGGGTCAGCAATGTTGGCGAGGAGTGCATCAACCGCCGCGAGCATCGATGCTGGTGCTCCCCACAGTCCAAGTGAGGCGCTGCGTGTGACAAGGTCGCGCGCAAACGTTGCATCTGCTGACCCGAGGGCAAGGAGTGCGGTTGGGATCTGCGCTACGTACGGGGCGAGCAGTTCGTGCTGCCACGGCCAGGCGAAGCCACTCGCGGCGGCGAGTGTCTTGCGCACGCTGCCGTAGCCATCAGGTCGAAGGATGCGCGCCCACGCGGCCCGCTTCGCGGCGACGTTTGGCGTTGCTGCTTCCGCGGCGAGGAGTGCACGTTCGCCGCGATCGCTCGGGTCGCGCTTCGCCTCTGCAGCAAGTCGCTCCGCACTATTCGGTGCGCCAAACGAGGCTGCACGGATGAGCAGCGACCAGCGATGGTCTTGATCAATCTCAACCCCGTCGAGCGGCGTCTCGCCCACCGCGACCTGCCAGGTCTCCTCAACGTCACGGGGAGTGACCGAGGCCATCACCATGATGCGTGACCAAACGATGCGCATACCCTCGCTGCCGCCGCGGGCAAGCCGTGCCCGTGCAGCATCGACGATGAGGCTCCCCCAGCGCTCGCGCTCACCATCAGGGAGGTAGCGAAGGAGGAGACCGCCCAGCGTCGACTCCACCACGCCCTGCACAATCGAGGAGTCGACTTCATGTGGCAGCCGATCAATGAGCAGCTGCGCATAGCGTGCCGCCGGATAGCGACCGTCGCGCACCAGCTCGTAGATCGCCATCCAGGTGAGTTGTCGCAGGAGCCCGTCGGGGATGGCCTCCATCCGCGTCTCGACGAAGCGCAGCGTTGCCTCGTCGAGGCCAAGCTTCCCAACGGCGAGGTCGTCGTGGTTTGGGATCACCGCCAGCGGGAGTGGCCGGCCTGCGGCGCTCGGCACATCGGTGCGAGCCCCCGTCACGAGGGCCTCGTGCGGCTCAATGGTGACCATCTGCCCGTCGCCCGGGTAGAGGAGCGCGACACGCAGCAGGTGCTCACGCAACACGTTGTCGCCAGAGACAACCTCTTGGGTGACCGTCAGGTTGCCGATGGTGCCGTTGGCGCTCGGAGTGATCTCAGCGCCGAGCCGATTCGGCCCACTGGTACGCAGCCACTCCGCCGACCAGTCGGCGAGCGAGACCCCACTCCCCTCCTCGAGCGAGGCGAGGAACTCAGCGAGGGTGGCGTTGCCAAATGCATGGCGCTGGAAGTGGAGGCGCAGCCCTGCGGAGAATCCGGTGCGCCCGAGCCGTGCGCCGAGCTGCTTGAGTACGGCACCACCCTTGCCGTAGGTGATTCCGTCAAAGTTCAAGAAGGTCTGGTCTGTGTCGGCTACGGTGCCAGCGATAGGGTGCGTCGTTGGCGAATCATCTTCGACGAGCGACCAGCGCTTCAGCTGCACGTTGAACTCCTGCCAGGCGGTCGTGTGCTCTGACCCTTCGGTGAGGCAGAGGGCCGCGGCGTAGGTGGCAAAGGATTCGTTGAGCCAGAGGTCGTCCCACCAGCGCATCGTGACCAGATTGCCGAACCACATGTGGGCGATCTCGTGGAAGACCACTTCGGCGAGATCGGTCACGTCGCTTGGCGTTGGCGTGCTCAGGAAGATGTAGCGCTCGGTGTAGGTGATCAGACCAACGTTCTCCATGGCGCCAACGTTGAACTCGGGGCAGTAGACGTGGTCGAGCTTCTCAAACGGGTACTCGCGACCGAAGAGTTCACCAAAGTAGGTGAACGCTTGGCTCGTCATCTTCTGGAAGAGGTCGTACGAGAGATGCTTCTCTAGAGATCCGCGCGACCAGAGCCCGACCTGCACAGGGGTGGCGCGACCTGGAATGGCCACCTCGAAACGTTTCCCAACGAATGGTCCCGCAGCGAAGGCAAAGAGATAGCTCGCAAGGGGCGGGGTCTCGGCAAAGGTGTGGAGCGTGCAGCCAGGGCCCTCGGGGCTAGCTGCAGTCTCGGCGCCATTCCCAAAGACCTGCCAGGCGGCGGGGGCGGCGACCGTCAACGAGAGCTTTGCCTTGATGTCGGGTTGATCGAAGAGCGGCGCCATACGATGCGCCTCGTACGGCTCAAAGTTTGTGTAGACGTATTCATTCTGGTCTTCAGGATCAATGAAGCGGAAGACGCCATCGCCACCAGTGTCGTAGGCGTTCTCGAACGACACCTCCAAAAGGTTCTCCGCACCCGCCTTCAGATGAGCGGCTGGCAGCGTGAGGCGATACCCGTTCCAATCAGGAGCCTCGATGGAGGCCCCGTTGAGCGTGAGGCTGTGAATGGTGCGTCCACGGAAGCAGAGGAAGACCGAGCCTGTGTGCCCGGCGGCGAGAGCGAATCGGGTAACGATCTGGCCACGGAAGGTTGCTGCGTTCGCGGCAAGGTCGAGTCGGAGCGCGTAGCGCACATCAGAAACGGCGGCCGCACGAGCGGAAGCCTCGACCTGCGTCAAGACATCTCGGGCCTCGGCTCCTGGGGTTTCAATGGTCAGACTCACCGCCAGATCCTAGCGCGTTGCAGGGGTAAGGGCGGCACGCCAGGCGGCCAGATCCACCTCGCGGAGCCGTGGCGATGTGGTGGTGCCCGACGGTCGTCCACGCTTCCCGATCGGCTGCCCGTTGATCTCATGAATGTCCGCGGTGAAGTCGATCGGCCGAACGCCCGAGATCGCACTCCCAACGGCGTAGGTGTCCACACGCGACCCTGCCGCCTTGAACTCGGCGATGCGCTCGAGCGAGAGGCCGCCCGAGATCACGATCTGCGCCGCCGTTGCACCCGCGGCATCGAGAGCGGCGCGTACCTCCGCGACGAGAGCCGGGGTTACCCCACCAAGTTCACTCGCGCGATCAAGGCGTACGCCACCAAGCTTCTCTCCCAGTGCTGCGGCAACCCGCGCCGACTCCTCAGACTCATCGCGGAAGGTGTCGACCAGCACGATGCGGGGCACTTCACGTTCAATGTTGCGATCAAAGGCAAGTGCCGCTTCGACCGTGTCGCCGTAGATCAAGACGAGCGCGTGGGGCATAGTCCCTACTGGCATCTTTCCAGCGCGCGAACTCCCCGCCGTCGTAGATGCGCTGGTTGCACCGCCAATGATCGCAGCGTAGTCAAGACGATCGGCAATATTTGGATGCACGTGCCGCGCGCCGAATGCGATCACGGGCGTTGGTGCGGCAGCATCAACGATGGCGCGCGCGGCGGTCGCCCACCCGGTGCCGTGCGCCATCATCCCCAAATACGCAGTCTCAAAACGTGCAATCGACTGATATGGCGCGCGAATGCGCAAGACGACCTCTTTCGCATCGATGAGATCGCCATCCTTCAGCGCCCACACAACTGCCGTGCCGGCGGCAGCCTCAGCTTCAAGTACGATGGAGAGTAGCCCCTTCGCCTCATCAATGCCGCAGAGGGTCGCGCCGGCACGGCGGCAGAAGACCTCCATCGTGACGACAGGATTGCGCTCCTCACCCGCCAATACACGTTCGGTTCGCAGGAAGTAGACATCGGCGTTCTCGCCCGTGAGGAGCGCGGGAAGCGGCCGTGGGACGGGTCGCGTGGGGCGATCAAGTTCAGCCATGGGCAAAGCATAGCCCTGCGGCGAGAGGTCGGAGGCTACCCCTCCAGGTGATCGGCGAGATCGGGGACGGCGCGCAACAGGGGCTGGTTCCGCCGCGGAGAACCGTCATCGGCTGGGATCCGCCCACCGATCCAGATCCATGCCGCGGTCTCATCAAGGAGGCGGTCGGCGATCAGCACCGTACGGGCGAGTGCCTCGACGAGATCGGTTTCGGTCGCCTGCTCAGCACGCAGCTCAATGCTGAGCACCGGTCGGCCATCTTCGGCAATGCCGAACTTTGCAAAGAGGTACTTATCGTTCCACTCCAAGAGGCGGCGATACGCCTTGCGCAGGCCGTCACCGAGGGGCGGTGCAAGATGCGCCCACACCACAAGGACGCCGCCCGGGCGCGCATCGTGAATGAGTGAGAGGCGCAACGCACGGCGTCGTTCGCCGTCGAGCTCGAGATCCCACACGGTTGCATCATCACGCTTGTGGGGTGTGGGGACCGCAACACCGTGCCGTTCAAGGAGCGCTGGGATTGCTGCGACTTGAAGAAGTGTCACGAGACTAGCGCGCCGTGCGGCGCTGATTCCAGGTGCGCGCAGCCTTGATCGTTGCACCGGCCTTCACTGCACCACTCTCAGGCCAATCGCCAAGGCTCGCCTCTGCATCGACCAACACGTTGCGACCGAGGGATGCACCTTCGGGCACCTCGGCCTGCTTCCCAATAACAACGAGACCGGTCGCGAGCAGTTCAGGATTGGCGCGATTCGGTGTTCCAGGCAACTCGCCAACGCCAACGTGTGCGTCGCGCCCGATGCGGACCTCTTTGTCGATAATGGCGTGGTCGATGACAGAACCTGCGCCAATCACAGCATCAAACATGACGATGCTATCGCGCACAACTGCGCCACGCCCAACGCGCACGCCGGGGGAGAGGACGCTGCGCTCCACGATCCCCTCAACAACACAGCCGTGCGAGATCATCGACTGGTCGACGCGGGCGTCGGCACCGATTCGTGCGGGGGCGCGCTCCTCGGAGCGGGTGAGAATCAACCAATCGCGTTCGTAGAGGTCGAGCTCCGGCTTCGCCTCGAGGAGTGCCATGTTCGCGTCAAAGTATGCGGGGAGGGTCCCGACGTCTTGCCAGTAGCCGCGGAAGCGGTGGGCCATCACCTTTGCGCCACCGGCGACCATGGCGGGCAGCACGTCGGCGCCAAAGTCGGGGCGTGCCTCATCGAGCCATGCGGCGAGCGCATCGGTGGTAAAGGCGTAGATCCCCATGCTGGCGAGGCGACTAGTTGGACGCTTCGGCTTCTCTTGGAAACCTGTGATGCGGCTCCGCTCATCGGTATCAACGACGCCCATGCGACGTGCATCTTCGAGGCTCACCTCGCGGACTGAGACGGTCACATCAGCACCACTGCGTTGGTGGGCGGTAATCAGTCGCTCGTAATCCATCTTGTAGATGTGATCGCCGGCGAGCACGAGGACGGTCTCAGCGCCGCTCGCCACCACTTCACGGAGGTTCTGCAGCACAGCGTCTGCGGTGCCGCTGTACCAATTGGCAGTATTGCCGCGGCCGACCTGCGGTTGGAGGAGTCGCACGCCGCCGATTGTGCGGTCAAGGTCCCACGCCCGCCCGCGGCCGATGTGGTCATTGAGCGACCGAGGGTTGTACTGCGTGAGCACAAGTACGTCGCCGATGCCGCTGTTGACGCAATTCGAGAGCGTGAAGTCAATGATTCGATACTTGCCGCCGAATGGCACGGCAGGCTTGGCGCGAACCCCAGAGAGCACGCCCAGTCGGTTCCCCTCGCCGCCGGCGAGGATCACCGCAACGGTGCGATCAGTACGCAGGGCAGGCTCCCCCGGGCAGATACTTCTGTATGCAGACATACTTGCCGCTCTGAAGGAGTGAGAGATGGAGATGCGGCCCTGTCACATTGCCAGTGGAGCCGACGAATCCGATCAGCTGCCCAGCGGCGACGATGTCGCCCGCCTTCACGCGCCACTTCGGCTGACTCGAAACCTTCCCGTCTCCAATATGACCGTAGATCGAAACCATGCTCTTTGAGTGGGCGATCCAGATCCAGGCGAGAGGGCGCATCCCCTTCCAGACCACACAGTAGCTGCAGATGCCCGCAATCATCACCTTTCCGGCAGCCGCGGCGTACAACGGGGTTCCAGCGGCGGCGGAGATATCAACGCCGTTGTGGAAGTACGGGTACCCCCTCGGGCACGCGGAGTTTTTTGGATAGATCTTCCAACTCACGCAGCCAAATTTCTGAGAAATGTACGGGCGGTATGCGCCGACTGGCTTGACGAAACCAGAACCACTATGCAGCACCGGCCACGTCCAACCACCCTGATACACCGTCGGCAGTCCTGAACCGAATTGACTCTTCAAGAGCGAGCTGACAATCGCAGCGACGCGCGCCTCTTCCGCTTTCAACGCGGCGACGGCGGCAGCGAGTTTCGCCTTATCGGCAATCACCTTGTCCATTGCCGCCTTCTGCGCGGCTATCGCTTTCTTTTGCGCCGCGATCGCCGCGGCGAGTCGCACCTTCGCTGCGTTCAGCAGCGACACCTGATTGTCGAGCGCCGCTTTCTGTTTTGCAGCAGCGACACGTAGCTTCTCTGTTTCAGCGCGGTTTGCACGGACTTGGTCTTCAATCTCCGCGAGGCGCGCCGCATCACGACTGATGCCATCGGCAAGCTTCACATCTTCTGCGCCAAGCGCATTGAAGCCTGCGATGTCAAGCAGAATATCGGTGAAGCTCTGTCCCGAGAGCAAGATCCAGAGGGGCGGTGTCTGGTCGGCGATATACGCCTCGCGAATGCGCGAGGCCAAAATTGCCTGGCGTGCCGCAAGATCACGAGCCTTCGCCTCTTGTGCCTTTACCAGCCGGCTGATCTCCATATCGAGTGCGTTCACAGCTGCGTTTAGTTTGTTCAGACCGACTTGTGCCTGCGCCACGGCGGTCGAGAGCTGGGCCACCTGGGCCGTAATGCTTGTCAGCGTTGCCGTGTTTTTAGCAAGGGCGGCACTCGTGGAGGCCAACTGTGCGGTGAGAGCACCCTGTTGTGCAATCAGGGCATCGAGCGCCTTCTGCTGAGCGGCGAGTTGTGCCGCGAGCGCTTTCTGTTGGGCAAGTGCGTCATCGAGGGAGTCGCCGCGGACCGGTCCGGCCTGTGCCAAACCGAGGCCAACGATCAGGAGAGGGATGGCGAGCAGGACGCTGAGTCGGGCACGCCAGGTGCGTAGTTTCTGCGCAGGCGAGTGCTCCATCTATGACCTCCTCTCCTCCGCTACGCAGAGAGTATCAGCCTCAGCGACGGACGCCACCCCCCATGGCCAGCTCAACGAGAGAGGTGTGTGCCGCCCCCGTTGAGCCTCGCCCGGCGAAGGGGGCAACGCTGCGGCGGTAGGCGGTCCCCGCAATGTCAAGGTGCACCCATGGCACGGTCACGAACTCACGCAGGAAGAGGCCGCTACGAACCAGTGATGCCTCACGCGAGCCCGAGTTCTGGAAGTCAGCCGACCAGGTCGACATGTTCTTCACGTAGACCTCTGCCAGCGGATACGGCCAGTAGACCTCCCCTGCACGGCGTGCGGCGAGGTGGAACTCATCAAGGAAGCCTGCGTCGGTCCCGCAGCTGGCGGCAACCTCGCCGCCGTATGCGGAGTACGCGATGCCGGTTAGCGTGGCCACGTCGACCAGATGTGTTGCGCCGAGCTCTCGCTCGGCGTAGTGCAGGGCGTCGCCAAGAATGAGGCGCCCTTCGGCGTCAGTGTTCGTGATCTCCACACGCTTTCCGTTCAGAGCGGTGACCACATCGCCCGGTCGCGTGGCGTTTCCACCCGGCATGTTCTCCACGCACGCCGCAACGGCGTGAATCGGGCGACCTGGGTCAAGCTGCGCGATCGTTGCCGCCGCTTCCAGCACCGCGATGGCGCCGTTCTTGTCGTGCTTCATCTCTTCCATCTCAGCGGGTGGCTTCAGAGAAATACCACCGGTATCAAAACAGACGCCCTTGCCGACCATGGCGAGACGCCGGCCGAGCGGGTCCTTGGCTCCGGGCTTGCCGCCGGAGAGCACCACGAGGCACGGCGGATTCTTCGAGCCTTTACCAACAGCGAGCAGCATGCCAGCCCCCATGCGCTGCAGCTGCGCGGCGGTGATGATGGTGGCGCGCAGGCCAACGGCACGCGCGCGATCGCGCGCCTCTTCGGCAATGCCAAGTGGTGGCATTTCGTTCGCCGGATAGTTTGACCAGCGTCGTGTGCGCACAACGCCACCCGCAATGATTTCGGCGCGACGTGCCGCTTCGTTTGCGGAAGCGAGATCAGTGCCCGTTGGAACGATGACCTCGAGCACGGTGAGTGCAGCCGGCTGCGCGTCAATGACGCTCTTTCCGCCCACACCTTCATGAAATGAGCCGTCAATGACACCGCGCACAATGAAGTCGACGGCGATCACCGCCGCATCACTCTGCTTCATGACACCCGCGGAGAGCCCTGCCCCGAAAGAGGCACCACCCTCGGCACGGAGTGCTGGTGAAGTGCTGGTTAGCGCAGCGATGATGCCGGTGGCATCGATGGCGAGTCGCGTGACCTTGCGGCCAGCGAGGCGGCGCGTTGCCGCTGCAGCCCAGCGCTGGAGCTCCTGCCGTCCGAAATCGGCGCGGGCACCGGCACCAACAAGAAGGAGATGATCTGCAGGGAGTCGACCTGCGCTGGTAAGCGTGCAGTTGTAACGGCTACCAGTTCCCTCGCCGATCGCACGCAGGGCAGCGATACGGCCGCCACTCTTGCTGTCGGCCTCGCGCAGATACGGCGCGTCGAGCTGATCACTAAAGACTGGCGTGACCATGACGCCCGCCTTGGCCGCAGCGCCCTTGGCTGTGATGATGATCTTCATCTGATCCTCCTCGCGCCGATGACGCCTACTGCCTGCTGATCTTCCGCTTGAGGTAGCCGAGTCGGCCGCCCATATCGACGGGGGCAAAGCCGAGCTCGCGCTCCACCGCATCCGTCGCGCCGATGTTATCTAGAGCCAACTGGCGCAACTGATCTGTTGCAACAGGGAACGGGAGGCGAATCGCCTCAGAAATGCGCGCCACGAGGGTGATGAGTGGCACCGGCATCGGGATGATGATGCGGCGCTTGCCGAGAGCACGCGCCACCTCCTGGGTGATCTCAGCGTATGTCCAGTAGCGCGGTCCGCCAAGTTCGAACGATGCATTAATGCTCCCCTTCGGCGTGTCGAGCACTTGCACGATGGCGCGGGCAACGTCGCCAACCCAGATCGGCTGGAAGCGGCTCTTTCCATTTCCAGGAACTGGCACGGCGGGGGCTGGAATCTTGACGAGCGCCGCAACGATGTTGAAGAAGCCATCGCGCTCGCCCCAGATTAGACTCGGCTTGAGGATCGTCCAGTCCAGTGACGAGGCGCGAACAAAGCCCTCGCCGCGCGCCTTGGAGCTGGCGTAGTGCAACTCTGGCCTCTCCTGCACGCCGAGTGCACCGAGATGAATGAAGCGCTTGATGCCAGCAGCTTCGGCCGCAGCGACGACGGTGGCCGTACCCACCGCATTGACGCGTTCGAGGTCGGCGCCATCGTTCCAGTCGCGTGGCAGGGCGACCAGATGCACCACCGCATCGCAACCAACCATCGCCGCATCGAGTGCGGCGCGATCGTTGACATGACCGATGCGCGTTTCCAGTCTTCCTGGGGAGGCGGCCACGCGCGCGAGGAGCGCCGTCGCGCGAGCTTCACTACGTACAAGTGCGGTAACGGAATGCCCTGCGTTCAGCAGCGCTGGCAGCACGTGGCTCCCAACGAATCCTGTTGCACCGGTGAGAAAGACGCGCGCCATAGAACCTCCCTATTCACTTCAAGGACCCCTTCGGGCCACCGCTCCACTCTATGATGCACCGATGTTTGGCGCACTGCTCGCGGGGATGTTCGCAGGATTCGCAGTGGCTGTCCCTGTTGGCGTGATCGCCGTTCTCATCATTGAGACGGGGATGATGGGTGGCCTCCGCCGTGGCCTTGCCGCCGGCGCTGGTGCGGCGACTGTCGAC
>JBDLWN010000108.1:0-8751 GCA_039804225.1 Chloroflexota bacterium | reverse complement strand
ACGGCGCCAAGGACACCCTTGCCACCGAATCGACCACTGTCGCCATCGCGAAGCTCGACCGCTTCGTGTGCGCCAGTAGAGGCGCCAGATGGAACAGCGGCGCGACCTCGTGCGCCACCACTCAGGGTGACGTCAACCTCGACGGTTGGATTCCCGCGCGAGTCGAGAATTTCGCGCGCGTGGATCGCGGCGATGCGGTCGCTCATGCGAGTGGATCGCTCTCGTCGTCATCCTCATCGTCGAACGCTGACGGCTTAATAATCGGCTTCGGCTTTGCAGCAGCCCGCTTTGGTGCCGCCTTCGCCCCCGGCTTCACCGGTGCAACGTAGACGATTGGCAGCGTCTCATATGGCGAACCGGCAGTGGGTACTACGGCGAGACCAGGCAGGTCGCGCCCCTCGAGGAACTCGAGTGAGGCACCGCCACCGGTGGAGAGGTGCGTCATCTTTTCGGCAATACCCAACTGCCGCAGGGCGGCGATACTGTCGCCGCCGCCAACCACCACGGTCGCGCCCGCATCCGCCTTCTCGGCCGCAACCTTGGCGAGCTCGCGTGTGGCCACTGCGAACGATGGGATCTCAAAAACGCCGAGTGGCCCGTTCCACAGGATGGTCTTGATCGGCGCAAGCGCCTCACGGATTGCGGTGATCGAGGCGGGACCAAGGTCAACCATGTGCCAGCTCGCTGGGAGCTTGTCGGTGGAGACCACCTTGAACTCGGTGCCGCGTGTCACCTCTTTGGCGACCACACCATCAACGGGAAGGAGGACGCGAACACCGCGGTCCTGCGCCAACTTCAAGATGCGACGCGCATCCTCAACCATCTTTGACTCGTAGAGGCTCTTACCGACACTTCGGCCAGAGGCGACAAGGAACGTATTTGCCACGCCACCACCAAGAACTAACAGGTCAACCTTCTTGATCAAGGCTTCGAGTACGGCCACCTTGCCCGAGACCTTGCCGCCACCAACGATCGCGGCGAACGGTCGCGCAGGCTTCTCAAGCAGATTGGAGAGCGCCTCTACCTCTTGCTCCATGAGGAGTCCGACATACGACGGTAGGTAGGCGGCAACACCAACGGTGCTGGCGTGGGCACGGTGCGCTGCGCCGAACGCATCGTTCACGAAGACGTCGCCATACGAGGCGAGTCGCTCGGCGAAGGCTGGATCGTTGCGCTCCTCGCCTGCGTGGAAGCGAACGTTCTCAAGAAGAAGTAGTTCGCCCGGTCGCAAGCGACGAACAGCGTCGTCGGTACCAACGCCGAGTGCGTCGCCAGTCGTTGGCACATTGACGCGAATGAGTTGGGTGAGCCGTTCGGCGGCAGGTCGCAGGCGAAGGCCATCGACAACGCGCCCATCTGGTCGACCAAGGTGCGACATGATCACGACCGATGCGCCACCATCGAGGAGCGCCTTGATCGTTGGAACTGCGGCGCGGATGCGCGAATCGTCGACGATCTTTCCATCGGAGAGCGGCACATTGAAGTCAACGCGCAGCAGCACGCGCTGGCCCTGCATGTTCAACTCACGAATCGTGCGCTTCCCTGAGGCAGAGATGATCTCTTCTGCGATGCGGCGTGGGCCACTCTGTGGAGGGGCCGGTCGTGGAATAGGGCGTGGGACTGGTCGCGCCTGCTTCGTGGCGGTTGGGGTTCCGCCTGGCTTAACCGTGGCCTTGACGTTGGGGCGGTTCGCCGGACGGCTCGGCGCCGTTGGCGGCGCGCCAGTCGGTCGCGGCTGACCGTTAGAGCCGGTAATGGTTGGCTTCACCTGCGGCCGATTCGCTGGGCGGCTCGAGGCGAGCATCGCTCCCGCTGGCTTCTGTGGCGGCGCCCCGCTCGCACTCTTGGCGGGAGTTGCTGTGGCTGGCTTAGCCGCAACAGGCTTCGCGACGGGCTTCGCTGCAGGCTTCGCGACGGGCTTCGCTGCGGGCTTCGCCGCAGCCTTCGGTGCACTCTTCGGCTTTGCCGCAGGCTTGGCGCTACCGCCAATGAGTCTGGCGAATAAGCCCTTCTTCTCAGGCATGCGTCGCCACGTACTTCACCAGGTCGGCTACGCGGCAGCTGTAGCCCCATTCGTTGTCGTACCAGGTGACGATCTTCACGAACTTGTCACCGACCATCATGGTGCTGAGGGTGTCAATGATCGATGAGCGCGTGTCGCCCTTGTAATCCGATGAGACCAACGGTTCGTCAGAGACGCCAAGAATCCCCTTCATGAGGCCCGCCTCAGCGGCGCGGAACGCCGCATGAATTGCATCGATGCTCGCCGATCGCTCCAGCTCTGCGGTGAAGTCCACGATGCTCACCGTTGGGGTTGGGACGCGAATGCTGTAGCCACCGAAGCGCCCTTCAAGTTCTGGAATGACGCGGGCGATTGCCGCCGCGGCGCCCGTTGACGCTGGCACAAGGTTGAGACTTGCGGCGCGTGCGCGACGTGGATCACTGTGCGCCACGTCAAGGATGCGCTGGTCGTTGGTGTAGCTATGGATGGTGGTCATCAACGCGCGCGCAATGCCCCAACCATCCGAGACGATCTTCGCCGCAGGGGCGAGGCAGTTCGTAGTGCAGCTGGCATTCGAGATGATGTGATGCTTCGCAGAGTCGTACTGCCTCTCGTTTACACCCATCACGATGGTCAGGTCTTCGCCGGTCGCAGGGGCGCTGATGATCACCTTCTTCGCGCCAGCCTTGCGGTGTGCCGCGGCCTTCTCAGCGTTGGTGAAGAGACCGGTTGATTCCACAACGATGTCAACGCCAAGGTCGCCCCACGGGAGTGCCGCAGGGTCTTTGCTCGCCAACACCTTGATGCGGCGGCCGTCGATGACGAGCTCGTCCTCTTCGGCTGCAACGTTGCCAGGGTAGATGCCGTAGGTGGAGTCGTACTTAAAGAGGTGGGCGTTCATCTTCGGATCAACGAGGTCGTTGATCGCCACTACCTCTACTTCGGGCGCGCGCTGAAAGATTGCCTTCAGACTCTGGCGCCCAATGCGGCCGAAGCCGTTAATGCCTACGCGTACGGTCATCGAGTGTCCCCCTTCGATTTCACCGCTACAGCCCGCTCCCACTCTGGATTGCCGATTCGCTCGACAACCATCGGATGGCAGCCCGCCAGGCTCACGTCCCCACCGAGCTCGGCGAGGTGTACGGAAACTCTCCGTCCTGGAACCTTGAAGCTATTGTCGCCGATCTCCCCCTGAATACGCGAATGGAGCACCTTCCAGTGCGCCTCGGCGAAGGAGCCGCCGATGATGATGCGGCTCGGATTGAACACATTGACGAAGCCTGAGACCGCCCGGCTAATCGCCAAGAGCGCGTGATCGATCAGAGCCTGGGCAACTCGGTCCCCTGCTGCTGCAGCCTCGGAGACCTCCTTGGCGCTGACCTCCCCCTTCGGATGTGCGGCGAGCCAAGCGGCGAGCCACGGGCTAGCACCACTTGCAGCAGCCTCACCCCCCGTGCGTGCGAGCGCAACGCCTGAGGCGTGCGCCTCAAGGTGTCCAATGCCGCCGCACGCGCAGCGCGGTCCGTCAAGGGTGATCGGCGCGTGGCCGATCTCAATTCCCGTGTCATCTGGCCCGGTGTAGAGGCGCCCACCACTAATTACCGCGCCACCGAGACCGGTGCTGATCGTGATGTAGAGCAAATCATCAATGCCACGCCCTGCTCCGAACGCACGTTCACCAAGGATCGCCACCTTCGTGTCGTGCTCAAGGAGCGTGGGGAGATTGAGCGCCGCGCTGATCGGCCCAGCGAGATCCGTGCCTGGGAAGTCGGGTCCGAGGTTTGGGGGCTCAATCGCGATCCCGCGCCACGGATCAATCGGACCTGGCGAACTAATCCCAACGCCAACCAAGCGTGCGACTGCTGCCGCGTCTTCGACTCGTGCCGCATCACGTGCCTGCTGCAGCGTACTGATGCACGCGGCGACGATGGCGGCAGGGCCGCTGCTCACGGGAGTTGCGCTTGCGGCACGACCAATACGCGAACCATCGGCGCGCACGACCGCTGCGCGAATCTGCGTCCCGCCGAGATCGAGGGCGAGGACGGTCGCATCAGCGGACGGGGTGGTCATCAATCCTCCGTGTTCATCCTGAGCTCACTGTGGATAACTTCGTGCGTGGTGTGGCGAGTTATGCACAACTCGCGAGAAGCGGCGCGGCCCCCGACCGGTCTCCCAGTCGAGGGCCGCCTGGCCGCTATGCAATCGCCGTGTGGCGATCGCGCGTTGTTAATCAGCCACCGATCTTGAAGACCTTGGTGCCGCACACTGGGCACTTGCCCTCGAGTGCTGGCTTGCCGTTCTTCATCGTGACCTTCTTCGTATCAATAGCTTCGCGCTTTGCCTTGCACTTCACGCAATAAACTTCGGCCATCGTGTGTACCTCCACAAACCGGAGCATGCGCTCCGGTCTACCTAGACCCCAATCGGGGCACGTGCCTCCTTGGTAGCGTTACCAAGCGCTGATCTACGGGTGGACCAAGAGGCCCTCTCGCACGATCACCATGGTTGAGGATAGGGAGCACGCCCCGCACGGTCAACCCTGCCCCCCGCACGAATCCCCTCTGGCACAGCCTGTGCCCCCTCGCACGACGGGAGCACAACGAGCCCAACCCCTGTAAGGCCCGTCAGAGCGAGGCTGCCGCCGCGGATATCAAGGGTCTGGGAGACCTGTACCGCCCACCAAGCCTGAGGTCGACTTGGGGTGGCGATTGAGGGGGTTCCGACCTCTAGCTGGGGCATGAGTTGGGGCAACTTGCGGGGCAACTGGCCCCCCTCCACGCTCGTTGACCCCCCAGTAGAGGACGAGAGAGGGCTCGCGGCCACCGAGAGTGCCCAGAGGCGATAACCGCCCCCAGCCGCCCCTGCCCGCTGGTGCAGCACCCCCCGCACCGTGACGGCGCGCTTGGGCGAGAGGAGCCCTTCAGGGATCTCGTCGAGCACCCCGGGGGCGACCCCCACCAGGAGCTCCCCACCCCCTCTGAGTCGCAGGGTCAGGCTGCGCGACCCCCCAACGAGCTCTCTCGGCGCGCCGCTCAGCACCCCCTGTACCTGAATGGCGCGTGCCTCCCGCGGCTCCCAGGCCCATGGCCCAGGGGTAGGTGGCTCGACGGCGAGGGCGGCTCGTGGCTCGGCTGACCCATCAACCTGCGCCGAAGTTGTGGCGACAAGGGTGAGCGCCTGCCGCCGCAGGATCACCGTTCCAGTAATCGTCACGACATCACCGCGGACAATATCCGTATCGCCACTCTGGGCAAACACGAACACCCCGACGCCGGTTGCCGCATCTTCGACGCAGTAGAGCCGCACTTCGGCGAGCTCGCCGGGTGCCGCCGAGACAACGCCGCGCAGTGTCGCCACGCTGTTCAGTGGCGTGGTGCGAATCTCTGTCGGCGTGAGTAGCGGCGGCGCTACGCTTGGCGACGGGCTCGCTTCAGAGCTTGGTGGCGCAAGTGGCACTAAGGCGAAGTCGGCGCTGTTGTTCCCTGTGTTGATCAGGGCTAGGTCCAGACCTCGCCTCCGCTCGATCGCCGTCGTCGCTGACGCCGCTGGTGCCGGGGCACCGAAGCCACCAGCACTTGGGGTGGCGCTCCCCCAGGCAACAGCATCAGCGATCAACGTGGGGGTGGCGCGAAGGCGCAATCGCACGGCACCACCGGTTGCAGCAAGCCCCTCGCTCCACGTTGCGAATGCACCTGCTGAGAAACTGCCAAGGTCATTGGCTGTTATCAGGCGCGCACCAGCGGTCAGTGGGGCAGCACCTTCAAAGCTGACAAGTCGGCGCGTTGTCGTACCGCTTGCCGTTGTGTAGACCAGCTCGTAGTCGGCAATGGTTGCACCACCTGCACCCACAGCCTCGATCACGACGTACTCGTCAGAGGCGGAGCTACCGCCGGTGGCGATGCTGCTGATCAAGAGTGCATCGGTGCTGGCGGCATGAGCGAGCGTCGGTGAAAGGTGGGTGAGGGCCAGAATCGTGACTCCAAGTACTCCAGCACGAAGTTGGGCTGCACTGGTCATACGGTTCTCCATCGCGGGGCTGGACGGGGGCGAAGGGTGCAGCCTCGCACGCGCGACATACCGCGCGCGTCTAAGATGTAGAGATGAGCAACTCAGAGAACAGCAACGACCGAGCAGAGGCCCGCCGCCGCAATCGCCTGGCCGCCAAGGAGCGCGCCGCGCAAGCGGCGCTTGGCATCACTCCAGAGGCTCCTGCCGCTGCGCCGACAAGCACCACAACGCCATCAACCACGGGTGGTCTCGGACTCCGTGCAGCGCTCCGCTCTTCAGCTGGCCGCGCACCAATCCGCGAAGACCTCGCCTACCTGCCCCGGCTGATTCGTACTCGCGCCTTCGTGCTGCCACTCGTGTTGGTAATCGTTACCACCGTCGTCGCACTGCAGCCGGGGATGCTCACCTCAAACATTGCGCAACTTGCCGTGCAGTCGATTCTGCTCCCACCGGCATTTGTTGTTGCCTTCCTTGGCGGAATGCTCACGCGACGTGGCGCATGGCTGATCGGTGGAATTTTCGGGATCATCACCTATGTGGCGTCAGCTATTGTCGGCGGCTCTGAAGCGATGTCCGCATTCCCTGAAGGAAACCCGGTCAAGGGTCTACTTGATGGCATTACCGCAAACATTGGAAACCCTGGAGCAATGCTGGGCGACATCTATGGGGTTGCCGCAGCTGGCATCTTGGCCGGCGCGTTCGCGGGTTGGTATGGCCGCTTCTTGCGCGCGATGAGTCCGAACCAGCCAACAGAGCGCGATCGCCGCCGCATGGAAGCGGAGCGACGTAAGGGGAAGCGCTAGGCCTTCGCCCCCTCAATTTGCGCAAAGATCAGCGCAAAGGTCAGCGCAAAGAGTCCAACCACAAGCAAGATCGGCAGTACGATTTCGCGACGCTTCAACTTTGGTGCCATCACTCCTCCTTCAACCGACTACGGCTTTGGACAACCCTCACCAAGATAAACGACGAGCGAGGTACGCGTGCCGAGCGGCTCGACCACGATGGTAAGCGTGCATGCCCCCAGATCACGAGTTGCGTTGATGCGCCGTGTGGTCGCGGTGCCAGTTGGCTCCTGCACCTCCCACGCGAGTCGGCGCAGCTCATCAATCGCCGCTGCGGTCGCTTCACTGACTCCGAGCTGACTCCAGATCGCACCGCTCGCCTGTACATCGAGACGTACCAGCGAGTGGCCGCTCGCCAGCAGCGGGAAGTCCGCGGGGAGCGCCCCCCAGACGCGCCCATACTCGGTAGAGATGACCGTGGTTGTGACTTGGCTGGGGGTCGGCGTGGCGCTGCTTGAGCCGAAGCAACCGGCCAGCAGTAGCGGGATGCCCACGAGAAGCGCAACTCGGCGCTGAAGGGGTGGAGTTAGGCGAGGGCCGAGATGGGGCAACACCTCGTGAGGATACTGCCCTCGCCTACGCCTCATAATAGAACAGGCGTTCTACTTGCGCAAGGGGGCTATGCCGGGAGTGTGGCGAGCACCAGCCCCACGGCTAAGGCGCCCAGGCCAATCACTTGTGGGAGGCGCAGGCGCTCGCGGTACCCGATGAGTCCACCGAGCACAACGATGATTGGGCCGAGCGAGCTGAGCAGCGAGACCGCCCAGGTTGGCCCCTGCTCAAGCGCCGCAGCAAAGATGAAGAAGGCGAGGGTGTCACCGAGTCCCACAAGCGTGGCGAGTGCAAATCCGACCCGATCGAGGCGCTGCCCCTCCCCCAGCAGATCGTGTCGCCCCCACTTCGGCAGGCGCGCGCGGTACTTGTAGAGGGCGAAGAAGATCAGCCACACCGTCACCAGGTTGCCGATGCGTGATAGGGCGATCGTAGTGCTCCAGCCGTACGCCTTGATTGGGATCGTCAGCAACACGGTGATGATCGCGAAGAAGAGGAGGCCGACCAGCGCGAACGCCACGCCTGGGCTCGCCAGTGAGGCGCGTCGATCGCGACCACTACCGGTGGTCTGCAGTCCAAGCAGGCTGATGCCGATACCAACTGCGATGACGCCCGCAACGTGGGTCGGTGCCAGGCGCTCATTCAGGAAGATCACTGCAAGGAAGGCGGCGAGTGCGCCATAGGCCGAGATCGTCGGTGAGACGACGCTGAGTGGCCCGAGTCGGAAAGCGGTGAAGACGCCGATATATGCGACTCCCGCCGCGACACCGAGGAGCAGCGTGCCGCCGACGATCGTAGAGTCGTAGCTCGTCGTCAGGGCGCCGCGCGCAATGGCGACCGCGCCGGCCAGAACCAGCGACGTAGAGACGGCGATCACCACCACGCGAAGTGAGCCGATTCGGCGTCCGACATAGCTCGTAACGAGGTCCGTCGCGCCCCACATGGCGGCAGAGATTAGGGCGAGGATGAGTGGGTTCATCGCTAGATGCTAGCCGTCGGCGTGGTATTCTGCCGCTCCGCTGGGGCTGTAGCTCAATTGGTAGAGCGCGACATTCGCATTGTCGAGGTAAGGGGTTCGAATCCCCTCAGCTCCACCAGCCCCCTTACGGCGCAGGAGTGTGTGATGTCCGTAGCGAAACCTCGACCGACCGCATCAACAGTCGCGGCCTATATCGGAGCACTTCCCGCTGCCGATGCGAAGAGTTTGCGCCGCCTGCGGGACGCCATCCTGGCTGCTGCACCAGGTGGCAAACAGGAGGTCTCGTACGGGGTCCCTGGCATTCGCTTTCCGAACGGCTCACGCATTCACTTCGGCACGCGACGGGGAGGGCTCAGCCTCTATGCCGG
>JBDLWN010000107.1:0-12827 GCA_039804225.1 Chloroflexota bacterium | reverse complement strand
TGCGCGAACTTACCGGTGGCCTCTACTTCGGTAAGCCGTCGGGTGAAGAGGTAACGGCAACAGGGCGACGCGCTGTGGACACGCTGCCGTATCACGAGGATGAGATTCACCGAGTTGCCGTGATCGCCTTCGAGTTGGCGCGTACACGACGCAAGTCGGTGACCTCTGTCGACAAGGCGAACGTGCTGTCGACAAGCCGCCTCTGGCGCAAGGTCGTCACCGAAGTGGGCGCCGACTACCCCGATGTGAAGTTGGAGCATCGCCTCGTCGACTCCACAGCGATGCTGCTTGCAACCTGGCCAGCCACCTTTGATGTTGTTGTGACTGAGAACCTCTTCGGAGACATCCTTTCGGACGAGGCCGCCGTGCTGGCCGGATCGCTCGGCATGCTCCCCTCGGCCTCCCTCGGTGCGCGTCGCACGGCGCACGGCACCTTCGGCCTCTACGAGCCGATCCACGGATCCGCCCCCGACATCGCAGGGAAGAACCTGGCGAACCCGATCGGCACGATCCTCTCGGGGGCGATGCTGCTCCGCGAGTCGCTCGGCCGCGCCGATGCTGCTGCCGCTGTTGAGCAGGCGGTTGCCAACACCATTCGAATGGGCGTGCGCACCGCCGACCTTGCCCCAGGGCTCGATGCCGCCGGCGCCCGTGTCGCTGGCTTCACCCTTGCAGGCACCCGCGAGGTAACCGACGCCATTGTTGAGCAGCTCCTGAGCCTGAAGTGACCACCAGCAGCGCCGCCGATCGCAAACCCGTTCTTCTCTACGACACCACGCTGCGCGACGGTGCCCAGAGCGAGGGGCTGATCCTTTCACTGCAAGACAAGCTGCGCATCGCTCGAGCGCTTGACGAGTTCGGCATGTTGGCGATCGAGGGCGGGTGGCCTGGCTCCAATCCGAAGGACATTGAGTTCTTCGCGGCGGCGAAGAAGATTCGCTGGGAGCGCGCACGACTCGCCGCATTCGGCAGCACGCGCCATAAGTCGAACAAGCCTGGCGAGGATGCGAACCTGAATGCGCTCCTTGATGCCGAGACGCCGATCGTCACGATTTTCGGCAAGAGCTGGACACTACACGTGGAGGCGGTCCTCGAGGCGTCCCGTGCCGAAAACCTCGCGATGATCTCGGAGAGCGTCGCCTACATCGCCGAGCGCGGTCGCGAGATGGTCTACGACGCCGAGCACTTCTTTGATGGCTATGAGGCAGATCGCGACTATGCGCTCGACACGCTGCGCGCCGCACGGGACGCCGGCGCATCGACGGTCGTTCTTTGTGACACCAACGGCGGCACCCTCACCGGCCGCATGGCTGAGATCGTGAAGGATGCGCGAGCGACTCTTGCAGCCGACGCGGCAGCGAAAGAGATCGTGTGGGGGATCCACACGCATAACGATGCAGAGCTCGCCGTGGCGAATGCGCTCGCGGCGGTTGATGCGGGCGTGCGCCACGTGCAGGCGACGATCAACGGGTACGGTGAACGCGCGGGGAACGCGAACATGGTTTCGCTCCTTGCCAACCTCGCCCTCAAGACGCAGCACACGGTGGCCGGAGCGGCGAACCTTGCCGATCTCTCGCGCCTCTCCCACGAGGTAGCTGAGATCGCAAACCTCGCCCCCGATGATCACCAGCCGTACGTTGGTCGCTCGGCCTTCGCCCACAAGGGGGGCGTGCATGGCGCGGCCCAGGTCAAGACGCCACGCGCCTATCAACACATTGATCCAGCACTCGTGGGCAACCGAGGTCGCCTCGTCGTCTCGGAGCTCGGGGGAAAGGCGAACACGGGGAGCCGCGCCGCCGAACTTGGCGTGGAGCTCGCGAACTCAGGGCTCGATTCCAAGACGCTCTCGACGCTTGTCAAGGAGATGGAGGCGGGCGGCGCCAGCTACGAGGGTGCCGAGGCCTCGTTCCAACTGCTCGTGGAGCGCCACCGCCCAAGCTATGTCGCACCGTTCACCATCGTCGACTTCACCGTGATCGTGGAGCAGCGCGAAGGAGCGCCAGGGCGTGCCGAGGCAACCGTGCGTGTCGAGGTGGCGGGGGAGCGGCTGCACACCGCCGCCGACGGCAACGGTCCAGTGAACGCACTTGACCGCGCTCTTCGCAAGGCGCTCGGTGCCTTTTATCCGCAGCTTGATGCAGTGCATCTGATTGACTACAAGGTGCGCATTCTTGATGGCTCCTCGGCTACTGGAGCGAAGACGCGCGTCGTCATTGACTCTGTGGCGGATGGCGAGACCTGGTCGACGATGGGCGTCGGCGAGAACATAATCTCCGCGTCGGCAGCGGCTCTCGCCGACTCCCTCGAGTATGCGCTGCGCCTGCAGGGCGGAGAGATCACGCGTCGTTCAGAGCGCGACACATCGGGCGGCCGCTCGGCATGAATGAGGTCGCAGCCTACGCCGGCGAATCGGGCGCCTTTGCCGAGGATGCACTCCTCTCTTATTTTGGTGCAGCAGCACGATCACTGAGCGTCACTTCATTCGGTGACGTTCGCGCCGCCGTGCTTGATAGGCGAGCCATCTACGGTGTTCTACCGATTGAGAACCTGATCAACGGCACCGTGCGCGAGACACTTGATCTTCTGCGCGACGGTGCACTCGAGATCGTCGGCGAAGTGGTGGTGCCCGTCTCCCTCGTCCTTGCCGCACTCCCTGGGGTGGCACTCGAGCAGGTAGAGCGTGTTTACAGTCATGCGCAGGCGCTCGCACAGGCAGAGGAGTTTCTGCGTAGCCGCCCTTGGGCACTCCTCACCACCTACAACACCGCGGGGGCTGGGGCGATGATTCGCGAGCGCGGTGAGCGCGATGCCGCCGCCGTTCTCTCACCACGCGCCGCAGCGATTCACGGGCTCACCCCGCTCACCGGTCCAATCGAGGGGGTGCAGGGGAACCGCACGCGCTTCTGGATCGTGCAGCGCGCGGGTGGACCAGCACGACACGCCGAGGCTGGCCCAGCGCGCACAACCCTGCTGGTCGGTCTACGCAACGAGCCAGGAACGCTCCTCGCTGCGCTGGAGGTAATTGCGAAGGCGGGCGTCAACATCAGCAAGTTAGAGTCACGCCCAAATCGCGTGGGGGAGTGGGAGTACATCTTCTGGCTTGACCTCGACGGCGCCGCTGACGCACCCGAGATTCTCGGCGTGATGCAGGGGCTCGCTGACGTGACGCTCGAGCGGCGCATCCTCGGCAGTTACCCACGAGGCGAGGCGCTCTAATCACGCGGCGGCGCACGCCGCTAGACTCGCCCCATATGGAGCCGCAGAAGATCCTCGTCGCAGGCCAATGGGAGAGTTCGCCGAACCTCGTCGAGATTCGTTCGCCCTTTGACGGTCATCTGGTTGGCACCACCTACCTCGCCACACCAGAACAGGTGGAGCGTACCGCCGCCGGCAGCCTCAGCGGATTCGAAGCGATGCGCGCGCTGGGCGCCTGGGAGCGTGGCGCAATCTTGCGCACCACTGCCGCAAAGATCACCGATCGCCGTGAAGAGTTGGCGGCACTCCTCTCTGCCGAAGCGGGGAAGCCGATCCGCGATGCACGCGCAGAGATTGATCGTGGAGCGTTGACGTTCCGACTCGCCGCTGAAGAGGCGGAGCGAATGATTGGTGAAACCATCCCGCTCGACCTCGCACCTGCGAGCAAAGGTCGCCTCGGCATCACCCAGCGATTCCCAGTTGGCCCAGTGCTTGGCATCAGTCCGTTCAACTTCCCTCTGAACCTTGCCGCCCACAAAGTTGCGCCGGCCATTGCGGTTGGCTGCAGCATGGTGCTGAAGCCGCCGAGCGCCGATCCGTTGATCATGCTGAAGGTTGCCGAGATTCTCGTTGAAGCCGGCCTCCCAGCTGGCGGACTCAGTGTGATTCCAACCTCCCGCCCCGACGCAGATCGCCTCATCGAGGACGAGCGCTTCAAGGTGCTCTCGTTCACTGGGTCACCTACCGTTGGCTGGGCGCTGAAGGGGCGTGCGGGAAAGAAGCGCGTCATCTTGGAACTTGGCGGCAACGCCGCCTGCATCGTGGATGCAACAGCCGATCTTTCGTGGGCGGTGAAGCGCTCGCTGGTTGGATCCTTCGCCTACGCCGGCCAAGTCTGCATTAGTGTGCAGCGCATCTTTGTGCACGAGTCGGTCGCTAATGCCTTTGAGCAACAGTTCGCCGCGGCTGCCGCGAAGCTCGTGCTCGGCGATCCCGCGAACGAGAAGACCGACCTTGGGCCGCTCATTGATGATGGTGCCGCGGCGCGCACAGCGGAGTGGGTGAGTGAGGCGGTCGCCGCTGGCGCGAAGGTGATTTCCGGTGGCGCCGCTGTGGACCCCACGGCACCGCGCCTCTTCGCCCCAACGATCTTGGCGAACGTGCCGCGCGACGCGCGCATCTGCAGCGAGGAGGCCTTCGCCCCCGTGGTAATCATTGAACGCTTCAGCGACTTCTCAGCGGCGATCGCCGCTGTGAATGAGAGTCGTTTCGGCCTACAGTGCGGACTCTTCTCCAACGATCTGGCGCATGTGCGTGTGGCATTCGATGAGCTCGAGGTGGGCGGCGTGATCGTGAACGATGTGCCGACCTATCGCATTGACAACATGCCGTATGGCGGCGTGAAGGATTCAGGTCTCGGTCGCGAGGGTGTGCGCTGGACCATGGACGAGATGACTGAGATCAAGCTCCTCGTTCTTGCCGACCCGCAGTAGCGGGGTTATCCGCCGAGTTCGTCGCCCCCGGGGGTAGAGATTCGGGCGAGCCCTTCGCGTACCGCCTGTCGCGCACGCTTGGCCCGCCGCTTCACTCGGTCAATCTCGTGCGCTGCGAGTCGCAGTAGATCGCTGTGCTCACCCTCGACGAGAACCTCGTGGTCGCGCAAGCTCTCAATAGGCGCCTGCACCTTGGGCGCTGTTGTCGGGACTGGGGCTGGAGGCGTTGCACGGCGCTCCGGGCGGAGTGGGGCGGCGGCCCGGCCGAGGAGTGCGGCAATCGCTCGCACCGCCTCGGGCGGCGCAGGCGTCTCGGTGGTCAGGAGTCGCGGATCAGCCGTCGACTCCCCAGATGTGGGCTTGCGTTTGGTCACGCGCTTCCTCCCTGCCGCGGTTGTGCCAGTTGGCCCCTCTATTCTCGCCGATCGCGCATCGGCAGGGGTCGTGCTTTTCGTGAGCGCAGCCAGTGCGGTGGCTGGATCGTGGAGCAACTCACCCTTCGCCTGCGCGGCAAGTTCGCCCCACGGCTCACTTGGCGTTGAGTGGTGCTGCGCAATCCCCCAGAAGACGACGCGTCCAAATGCAGGCAGGCGCACCGTCAGTCCGCTGCGCGTCAATGCAGCGGTGCTCACCAGGAGACTGCGGTTGGTGATGGCATCACGGAGTTCAACCACGTCACCAGCATGTGCAGAGATGCCGAGCCGATCGGCAATGGTGCTGGCAGGGAGCGGATGCGCCTGTGTACCAGCAAGCGAGCTCAATGGGGCGACCGCAGGCGAGGCGTGGTGGATGGTGAGCTTTGCCGCCGTATCGCTGTTGAGAGCGATCACCAGCGATCGGGCACTCCCCGCCGCGTTGCTGAAGGCATAGGCGCTCTCGCGCGCGGCCTCACTGTCGCTCGTCGCATCAAACCAGCGGAAGTCGGCGACGCCAGCGAAGAGGTGTCGCGCTCTAAGGAGCGGGGCGATCTCACGGTCATACCGCTCGACATGGTCGGCACTGATCGGGTCGCTGGTGCGCGGCGCGCGGTACTCCATCCCGTAGCGCTCGCGTTGCCCCTCCCACTGCCCGTGACCGAGCATCGGCACGCCAGGGAGTGTCGACGCCAACGTAGCGGCAAGGAGCGCACGGTCGCCAATCCCGAACCCCACAGCGGCCGGCTCTTCGTCGGGGGTGGTGAGGAAGTTCACATAGCGACGGAGCAGTTCAGGGTCGTATGCCGTGGTGTCGCGCAGAATTGTGCGGTATTCCGCGTTCTTCCCGTCTCGCAGCATGGTCATGAAGGCCGAGTTGTAGACGCGGTGCATCCCGAGGCCACGGACGAAATACCCCTCAAGGAGCCAGAAGGCCTCGGCGAGCAGCATCGTGTGAGGGTGCTCGCGCTCGACGCGCTCTACTACTTCGCGCCAGAACTCCCGCGGCAGACGCTTCGCGAACTCGCGGTCGCTCAGCGCGAACTCGGAGCGCGAGGGGATCGCAGCCTCGGTGCCGCGTGCCGGATACCAGAGGCGGCGAATGTGCTGCGCAGCGAGGGTCATCGCCGCATCAAAACGAATGATGTCGGAGCGCCTGGCCACGGCGAGAATCTCTTGGATCACCGCCTCGCGCGCCTCCGGATTGAGATAGTCAATCTGCGCGGTGTCCTTCCATGGCATGTTGGTGCCATCGTTGCCGTGATAGATGTACTGCAACGAGCCTTCCGCGCGGCGCTCAAAGGCAACGGCGGCATCATCACCACGCTCATAACCATCTTCGATGCGGATCGTGGTGCCTGGAACTTCGGAGAGGTTTTCGCCGCTATAGCGATAGTTTTTGAAGGGAGGGTGCGCAGAAGAGAGGAGGAGCTCGGGCCGTTCGTTGACCCAGCGCCCATCGATGGCGACGTGGTTCGGCACCATGTCGGTGACGATGCGAATGCCTACGGCACCAGCTCGAGTGCGCAGTGCGGCAAGTGCCACATCGCCGCCGAGCTGCTCGTTGACAACGTATTCGGCAATGGCGTATGCGGAGCCCTCAGCATCAGCGTCACCCGCGTTGATCTTCATCGTCCGCGACGCGGCGCTGCGACTCCAGATGCCGATCGGCCAGAGGGCGCTCACGCCGCGCTGCGCAAGGAGGTGTAACTCTTCATCAGGGATCTCATCAAGGCGACGAATCGGTGCGCCGTAGCGCTGCGATAGCTGTGCGAGCCAGACGAGGAGTTGCTTCGCCTGAATGACAACCTCACCCATCCATGGGGCATCATTGCCGTAGCGCGGTGGCTCAGGGGTGCCGAGGGCCGGCTCCTCCCCGCGAATCATCGCAACCCCTCAGATCTTTGTCGGCTCATCCGTGGAGGATAGGGGTGCGGAGTGGGTGATAGGCTGCAACGATGCCTGTTGAGACCGTTGCACGCTCCCTCTCGTTCATCAACTGGGTGGTGGTGAGCGGTCTTGCGGTCGGCAGTTTGGCCGCCATCCTTTTGCTGACCCACCGCTCAGAATCGACGCGGGGCTACCGCGGGTTTACCGTCTTCGCCGCTGGTGGCTGGGCCTTCCTCGCCTGGCTCGCCGATGGAGCCCTCCCCACCCCCTCCGCCGATGCGCCGATCAACGCCGCCACCCCTGAGGTTGATGCACTGCGTCGACTGCTCCTCGTTCTGGTTGCCTCTCTCGCCACCCTCTGGACGCTGCGCATCGCGCGCGGGAGCGATGGCCGGCACGTTGGCTTAATCACCGTCGCCACTGCTGTTGCAGCACTCCTTGTTGCTGCGGTTGGCTGGGCACCAACACCACTCGTTGCCGTGGCACTCGCCCTCCAGCTCTTGATCCTCGCGGCTGTCACCGGCGGCTCATTCGCGGCGATGATCCTTGCTCACTGGTATCTCGTCACGCCGAAGCTCTCTGAAGCGCCCCTCTTGCTGCTGAGTCGCACACTCGGCATTGGCATCGGCGTGCAGATTGCCCTCTTTCTCATCTGGCAACTCTTTGGTCTTGGAGGACTCGGTGCAGGGTGGGACTTCTTCGCGATCTTGCGACTCGTGATCGGCCTCATCTTTCCAGCACTCCTCACCTACGCCGGCTGGCGCACAGCAAAAGCTCGCTCCATGGAGTCGGCAACGGGACTGCTCTACATCGATCTCGGTGCTGTGACGACGGGAACGATTCTTGCCGCAGGTCTCTTCTTCGGCGCCGGTATTCTCGTCTAGCGCTGCGATCCCGGCGCGTTCGCACGAAGTGCGGCAACGCGACGCTCAATACGCAACAGCTCACTAACACTCCACGCCTGCGCAAAGCAGGCGACTGGCGTGAATGGCGCGTCACCCGTTGCGTTCTCCGAGATCGTGCCAAGCCCCGCCTCGCGCAAATGCGCGCGATACGGGGCGAGCGCCTCGGTCACCAACGTAACTGCAGCGGCGCGACTGGATGGGTTCGTGAGGTCGTGTACAGCAAAGGCACTATCGGCCCACGGTCCAATGAGCCAGAGCCAACCAAGCCCCTGGTGATAGGCACCATCGCGAGATTTCCGATCGCCGTCGTAGTCACCGCGATAGGAGGGATCACTCGGTGCCAGTGAGCGAATCCCGATAGGGGCGCGCAGTTGCGCATCAGCAGCGGCGAAGGCGCGCTGCGCTTCGGCGGGAGGGATGAGGTCGCCACCAAGTCCGAGCGCAATGAACTGATTCGGCCGGAGGGCAAGGTCATCACCGTCAGGGCCGTCAACCACATCGGCGAGCCACGGCACCTCGGCCCGAATGAATCGCGCACGGAAGCTCGCTCGAACGTGATCTGCGAACTGATCCAGATCAGCAGCGACACGCGCCGCATCAGCAATGCCTTCGCCAATCGCTGGATCTCGCAGCCAAGCGCTGACGCTGCGGAGTGCGCGGTACCAGAGTGCCGAGATCTCAATCGGCTTGCCGCGGCGGGGTGTGACGACCCAGTCGTCGAGCTTCGCATCCATCCAGGTGAGTTGGCGACCCTCGGCCGATCCCACGATGAGACCGTCACTATCTGCGCCAATCCCAAAGTCGGTGCCGTCGCGGTACGCGGCGATGATGTTCAGCAGTGTTGGAATAAGTTCAGCGCCGAGCCCGTGATCGCCCGTCGCCGCCACATGAGCGCGGGCCGCCTCGATGTACCAAAGTGGCGCATCAATTGTGTGGTACTCAGGCATCTCATCAACGCGATCGGGGAAGTTGTTCGGCAACAGCCCGCGGCGCACCCACGGGGCGAACGAGCGCAGTACTGTGGCGCCAATCTCTGGTCGGCCCGTTGCCAACGTCAGGCCGCGCAGGGCGATTGCCGTATCGCGCCCCCAGTCATTGAACCAGGGGTAGCCGGCGATCACCGACCAGCCGAGTGGTGCCGCAGGATCCGCTGGTCCAGGTGCGGTGGGAATCCGTCGACGCACGAGGAAGTCGTCAGCGGCAAGCACGAGCGCCTGCAGTTCGTTGCTGGCGGCGATTGCGGCGTCGGCTCCATCACCCACCGACTGCGCACGGGCGAGCAGATCGCGATCGCGCGCCTCGCTCTCGGCGAGGAGCGCCGCGCCACCGCCGCTCGCCATCGCGGCGAGGAGCTCGGCGGGCGGTCGACCGATTCCACCCCCATCGGTAGCAACCAGCAGTGAGGCACTTTTACCTGGCTCGAGCCGCACGCTCCAGCGCAGCGGAACGGCGTAGTCCGATCGATCCGCCTCGACTCGTGCCGCGTCGTGTCGATGGAAGAGGCCACGAATCACCCCAGCGTCGGGGGAGAGTGCGCCGCCGTCGCAGCGGACCTGCACCTCGGGCCACGCGGGGCTCTTGCGCCACGAACCTTGCTGCGCACGCTCATCGACGTAGGTCTCTGCGCAAGCCACGTCGCCAACGAGCGCATCATGGTGGTCGTGCGCAGTTGCGGTGAGGCGAAGCAGCAGGTCGACGCCAGCGCTGGCGGCAGCATCAAGGCTGAACGAGAGCAGCACAGCATTCGCGCCATGCACCGCCGTGTGTCGCTCGGTCAGCGCACCAACAGTGAGCCCCCATCGCTTGGTGACGCCACCGACGCCGACGGAAACTTCGTGCAGTGGTGCACCGGACTGCGGCGAGAAGCGGCCCGGCTCCATCTCGAAACTAAAGAGCGGAAGCCAATCGCCGGTGGAACGCGCCCAGAGCATTGGCGGACCGGCGAGCACGGTACGCGCGACCGGAGGTTGCAGCGCCGCAACGAGGAGGCCGTGATAGCGACGACCTGGCGCGCCGAGCGGGGAGAGTGCGGTGTAGCCGCCGAGGCCGTTGCCGATCAGGAGTTCGCGATCCTGCGCGCGATTAAGATCGGTGAGATCTGTTGATGAGAGGGTGGTGCTCATGGCGCTCGCGCGCTCCGGGGGTTAGGAGATCTTCTTGATGGTGTAGTTGATCTCGTTGCCGTTCGGCAGGGTGACGACGACTTTGTCGCCAACCTTGCGGCCGATCAGCGCCTTGCCGAGCGGGCTCTCGTTGGAGATCTTCGGCGGCTCGCCGCCTGGATCGGCCTCGGTGGATCCAACGATTAGGTAGTCATGACTCTTGCGCTCGGCGGTCACGGTGACGGTGGAGCCGAGGGCGACCTCGTCGGTGCTGGCGCTCTCATCAATGATTTCGGCGTTGCGCAGCTTCTCTTCGATCTCCAAGATCTTCCCCTCGATGAACGACTGCTCGTTCCGAGCGATCTCGTAGTCGGCATTTTCACGTAGGTCGCCAAGCTCCTTCGCCGCCTTGATGCGCGCAATAACCGCTGGGCGCTGTGAATGGATCAGGTCATGCAGCTCAGCTTCGAGCGCAGCCTTCCCAGATTCCGTGAGGTAGACGGGTCCAACCATGCGGGGGAGTCTAGCCGTTCGCCGCCCCCGTAGCGCCCCGCTGCCGAATTGCGAGGGCGAGGAGCGTGCTCAGCCCGAGCATGGCGACCTGCGGCGTAAGGGGCCCCCCAGCCAGGATCAGGAGGACGGAGAGCCCGGCGCTCACGAGCACCTGGGCTCGTGGAGGGCGGTTGCCAGTAGCGGAGCGCAGGGCGATCAAGCCGAGCATCAGCAGATCGAGCGCCCCCAGGGCGATGGTCGCGAACGAGGCGTAGGCGACGATGCGGTCGTAGCCCCCTTCAGCCGGAAGTGCGCCGCCAAGGAGCCCATAGGTGAGCGCCCCAGAAGCGATCAGACCAACGCCGCGCACGAATTCAGCGGCAGCCAGCGCGGCGTACGTCACCAGTGCCGATGCAGTCCACATAACCAGGAGCGTAGCGCGAACGCGGCAGAGGCGACGAAGAGGGCGCATACTCTCGTCATGAGCACAACAACACGACGCACCGCATCTGGCTCCGCAATCAAGCTGGACGTGATCCTCGCCTCACTCCTGCTTAACGCCGGAATCCTCCTCGCGCTCGTTACATGGATTACGGCTGACCGACTTGACCGCTGGTCATGGATTAGCAACGAGCAACTGCGGACGGTGGTCTCCATCGCTGCTGTCGGTGTGCCGATCACGATCGTTGCGATCCTTGCCCGCAGGCTGAGCGCACGACTCTTGGTTGACCTCGGCACGGGAACGCTCCTGGCACTAATCGCACCACTCAGCGCCCTGTTTACGACCGCGGCGGTCTTGCATTCGGCACTACCTTGGAGCACCGAGGATGAAAATCGCCTTCTGCACCTTCTAATCAATTGCGGCACGATCTTCTTTCTAGCTCGCATCCTTGCTCGGCGTGCGCGACGAAGTCCTGATTGGATTAGCATTACAGGGACAGTCTTCGCCATTGGGCTGCTCCCTCTCGGATTGGCGTCACTCGTCGTTGAGACCTTTGTTGCGTTGGCCACTGCATCACTTACTAGTGGGCCACTTGGTGAAGTTCCATTGATTATCGTTGCTTTCACCGCCCTGTATTTGGCCGTATTGTTGCCGTCGCTCTTCCTCGGGCGCGCGCTTCTTACGGTTGAGTCGGCGCGATATCGCGCCAATGAACGCCGCTTTGTTGAAGTCTTCGCAGCCTTTGGGGTTGGCTCGCTCGCCGCGGTCGTTGTGCCGATTGCAACCTCTCGGATCTACGAGCTGTCACAGACCTGCACGGACCCGAATGTCTACGAGTATGTCTGCACCCGACCACCAGGCGAGTGGGTCGTGATTGGCCTCCTTACTGGCTTCACCGCCTGGCGCTTGATTCGAGGGGCTGAGCGTGCGAAAGCGCCGCTCCTTTGGATCGGCGCGCTGCCGCCGGTGATCACGACCGCAATTGCCATCAACTGGTATCTCCCCGACCAGCTGGGCGGCCTTCCAGTCGCGGGAGCCCTGATCGCACTTGGCGGCCTGCTGCTACTTCGACGCGCTACGATGTCATCAGCGCCGCGCTCGCGGCGCGCAGCAAAGCGGAGGTAGAACCCCATGAGCGACGCGAAGAAGATCACGGTGTACGGCGCAGACTGGTGCAGCGACTGCACGCGCTCCAAGGGCTACCTCGACGCACATCAGGTTCCCTACACCTACGTTGACGTGGATGCCGATGCCGCCGCCAAAGAGATGATTGAGACTCTGACTGGCGCGAAGTCGATCCCCGTGATCATCTTTGAGGACGGCTCGTACCTGATTGAGCCCTCCAACGCGGAGCTCGGCGCGAAGGCGGGCGTCCCCCAGAGCTAACGCGGGGCGAGCGGTAGCTCGTCGAGGCTTGCTAGCACCACGTCGGCAATCTCTGTAGCGCCCGTTGATGACGGCGCGCCCGGGAGCGGCACGACGACGACACTCATCCCCGCCGCCTTACCGGCGCGCGCGCCAGCCAGTGAATCTTCAATGGCGAGCGATCGCTCGGGTGCAATGTTGATGCGGCGGCACGCCTCAAGGTAGACATCGGGGAGCGGCTTGCCGCCGGCGACCTCATCGCAGCTCACGTAGGTTTCCACGACGTCGGCGAGCCCGAGGATCTCGATCAACGTGGCAATGATGCTGCGCGGGCTCCCTGACGCAATCGCAACGGGTCCGCGCGCCGCGGCGCGGCGAACAGCGGCAACGCCGGCGGGAATCACCTGCACGCGCCCAGAGCGATAGAGCGACTCAAGGTGGTTGATGGTGCGCGTTGCGATCTCGTTGGCATCTGGGTGGCCAAGGATCTCAGCCATGGCGCTGCCCCATTGATGGGTGTTCGCCCCGTA
>JBDLWN010000106.1:0-10975 GCA_039804225.1 Chloroflexota bacterium | reverse complement strand
GATCACCGCGACGCGGTGGATCTCATCCTCGTGATACGGCAGCGTGTCAACAGCGCGTCGACCTGTTGGCGTCACCTCTTCGCCCGACGGCTTGCCGAAGTAGAGACCACCGGTAAGTTCGCGCACCATGAGCATGTCAACACCCTTCAGTCGCTCGGCCTTCAGCGGTGAAGCGTCGGCGAGCTCTGGGTAGATCGTGACGGGGCGCAGGTTGGCAAAGAGTTCGTAGCGTGTGCGGAAGGCGAAGAGTGCCTGCTCTGGGCGAACGGTGCCGTTCGGGTTATCCCACTTCGGTCCGCCAACCGCGCCAAGGAGCAGCGCGTCGGCCGAATCTGCGATCTTCAGATCCTCTTCGCGAACGGCAACGCCGTACGCGTCAATGGCGCAGCCGCCTGCCAAGATCTCGCGCCAAGCGAGCTTGAAGCCATACTTCGAGCCCGCAGCGTCGAGCACGCGGCGCGCCGCCGCCACCACATCAGGGCCAACCCCGTCGCCGGGAATGGTGACGATCAGATGATCGGCGGCATCGTCTCGCAATGCTGAAGAGAGCGGCGCTGCGAGCGTTTCGCTCATTGCATCGCCTCGCGCGATCCCTTCGTTGGTGCACTGGCCGCCCCCGACTCAAGAGCGGCGAGCTTGTTCGCGGCAGAGACGTAGGCGACGAGCGATGCATCGATGATGTTCGTGGAGAGGCCTTGCCCCGTAACCATCGGTGCGTTCGGGAGCGGCTTCCCTTCGGCGTCGAGATCGTTGGAGCGGCGGCACTTCGTCGTGACCTGCCCCTGAGCATCTTCGCCCTCGCTGACGGCACGAATCTCGTACTCGGCGAGGATCGGATTCCAACCGAGTGTTGGGGAGACCGCCTTATCGATGGCCTCATACAGGGCGTCGACCGGACCATTTCCAGTGGACTCGGCCGAAGCCTCGACCCCGTTCACGCGAATCTCCACGCGGCCCGACGAGCCGCCGCCGCGTGAGCTGGCAACGCTCCAGTCGAGGAGCTCGATCGTTGCGGCGCTCCCTGTTGCGGCACGCTTGTCGACGAGCGCCAACAGGTCGGCGTCGGTGAGCTCCTTCTTCACGTCGGCCAGAGCGATCGCCTCACGGTAGAGGGCGTCGAGCGCCTCTCCGCTGAGGTCGTGGCCGAGCTCGGCGAACTTCGCCTGTAAGCCACGGCGGCCCGAAAGTTTGCCGATCGTGAGGCTGGAGCCGACGAGGCCGACCGACTGCGGCGTCATGATCTCGTAGGTGAGTGGATTCTTCAGCACGCCGTCCTGATGGATCCCCGACTCATGCGCAAACGCGTTCGCGCCGACGATCGCCTTGTTCGGCTGCACCGCGAATCCAGTCAGATACGAAACTAGTCGGCTCGCCGAAGTCAGCTGCTCTGTCTGCACCTGAATATCGTGTGATTCGAACTGCCCCGGCCGGGTGCGGAGCGCCATCACCACCTCTTCGAGTGAGGCGTTGCCGGCGCGCTCGCCAAGTCCGTTGATGGTCACCTCAACCTGTCGGGCGCCCGCCTGCACCGCCGCCAACGTGTTGGCAGTCGCGAGGCCGAGGTCGTTGTGGCAGTGGACGCTGATCGTCGCATCGCGACCGACACGATCAACCACTAGCTTCGTGAGTGCGGCGTACTCCGACGGAATCGCGTAACCGACGGTGTCGGGAATGTTCACGGTTGATGCGCCAGCCTCAACGACCGCCTCGTAGACCTGTAGTAGGTAGTCGTGATCCGTGCGGCTCGCATCCTCGGCGGAGAATTCCACCTCGGCATCGCGACCCAACTTCTCGCGGGCATACTTCACCCACTTCACCGCCTCAGCGAGTGCCGCTTCACGGGTGGTGCGCAGCTTGTGCGTAAGGTGAATGTCAGAGGTTGCAATGAACAAGTGCAGGTGCGGTCGATCCGACACCTTGATCGCATCAATGGCACGCTGTGGATCGCCATCCTTGCAGCGGGCAAGAGCGGCGATGCCGACCCCCTTCGTCGCAAGGGCAATCTGCCGTACGGCCTCAAAGTCACCCTCTGATGCGGCGGGGAATCCCGCCTCAATGACGTCCACCTTCAGCTTGGCGAGTTGCCGAGCAACCTCCAACTTCTCAGCGACGGTGAGACCGGCACCTGGCGCCTGCTCACCATCGCGCAGGGTGGTGTCAAAGATCCGAACGGCGCCGGTTGCGACGCCAGGGCCCGGTGCCCCGTTCACTGGGCGGCGCCCTTCTCCGCGGCGCCCTGTGCGCCATCCATGTCGACCTCGACTGGATTCAAGAAGGTCATCTGGTGGCGCAGCGCCTTGCCAACCTTTTCGATTGGGTGTCCTGAGTTTGCAGCGCGCAGGCGCTTGTACTCAGGTCGACCCGCCTCGTCTTCTGCGATCCAGCGCTTGGCGAAGGTGCCGTCCTGAATTTCGGTGAGCACCTCCTTCATGCGCGCCTTCACCGACGCATCAATGATGCGCGGACCAGACGTGTAGTCGCCCCACTCAGCAGTGTCAGAGACAGAGAAGCGCATGAAGTCGAGTCCGCCGCGATACATCAGGTCAACGATGAGCTTTAGCTCATGCATCGTCTCGAAGTAGGCAAGCTCTGGATCGTAGCCAGCCTCAACCAGCGTCTCCCACGCACTCTTCACGAGTTGCGCGGTGCCGCCGCAGAGCACAGCCTGTTCGCCAAAGAGATCGCTCTCAGTCTCATCCTTGAACGTCGTCTCCATAATTCCCGCGCGCGTGCAACCGAGCCCATTGGCGTACGCCATGACGCGAGCACGTGCCGTGCCACTCGCCTCTTGCCCAACGGCGAAGAGTGCCGGGACGCCGCCGCCCGAAACGTAGACAGAGCGCACGAGGTGGCCCGGCCCTTTCGGCGCGATCATGCCGACGTCGGTCCCTTCAGCCGGCTTGATGCGACCGAAATGGATATTGAATCCGTGTGCAAACAGCAGCAGTGCACCCTTCTTCAAGTTCGATGCAATCTCGTTGTCATAGAGCGCCTTCTGCGCCGTGTCGGGGGCGGCGATCATCACCACGTCGGCACGCTTCGTAGCCTCGGCGGCGGTGAAGACCTCAAAGCCGTCAGCGGCGGCAACGGCACGGCTCTTCGAGCCCTCCTTGAGACCGATGATGACGGTGAGCCCCGACTCCTTCAGGTTGCGAGCGTGGGCGTGCCCCTGGCTGCCGTACCCGATCACGGCAATGACCTGGCCCTTGAGGGCCTCCAGTGGTGCCTCGGCGCTGTAGTACATCTTTACGCTCATCGCTTCACCTGCTCCTCAATTGACCCGCTGCCGCGGGACATCACTACTGAACCGGTTCGCACCAGCTCCTTGATTCCGAACTCCCGAAGGAGTTCGACTAACGTGTCGATATCGGTCGGATCCCCGACCGCCTCGACGATGACCGCCTCATCCCCAAGGTCAACGACCTTGGCCCGATGCATCTCTGCAAGGCTCACAATCTCGGGGCGCGACCGCTTGGTTGCGCGCACCTGGATAAGGGCGAATTCGTGCTCAACGATCGACTCGTCGGTCACGTCTTGCACCTTCAGCACATCAATCAGCTTGTAGAGCTGCTTCGCCGCCTGCTCCACATGTACCTCGTCGCCAACGATCGTGAGCGTCATGCGCGAGGTGTCGCTCCGCTCCGTTACCGAAACGGCGAGTGACTCGATGTTGAAGTTTCGGGCGCGCATGAGGCTCGCCACACGATTGAGTACGCCCGGCTTGTTGTTGACGATGGCCACGATCAAGTGGCGGCGCTCGTCTCCCGAACCTGGAAGCGATCGGGCGGTCGACGTGGGGGTCACTTCGCACCGCCGCTGGTTGGATCCATCGGATCGACGCGGGGCCCAGTTGCACCCTCGGTGACATCCTCGCCGTCATCGCCCCACTTATCGATCAAGTCGGAGAGACCCTTCCCCGCTGGCATCATCGGGTAGACGTTCTGCCGCTCAGCGATCTCAAACCAGATCAGCGCTGGGCCATTGGCGGCGAGCGCTGCAGTAACTGCCGCATCGACCTCTTCCGGCTTTGAAACCTTCCACGCTGGAAGCCCGTACGCCTCACAGAGCTTCAAGTAGTCCGGTCCCGCCAGCTGCTCTGAGTGATAGTTCCCGGCATAGACGATCTCTTGCCACTGCCGAATCATTCCCAACTTCTTGTTGTCCATCAGTGCGATCTTCACGGGAATTTGCTCTTGCACGATCGTCGCCAACTCCTGCAGCGTCATCTGGAACCCGCCGTCGCCGGCGATCGCCCACGAAACCTTGTCTGGCGTTGCAATGGCAGCGCCCATCGCTGCGGGGAGGGCGAAACCCATCGTGCCGAGTCCGCCGGATGAGAGGTGCGAATTGGCACGGCGGAATCCGCCGTAGCGTGCGACCCACATCTGATTCTGACCCACGTCGGCGGTGAGGTTCGCATCAAACTCTGAGCCTGCCGCAATGCGCTCAACAACGAAGTCAGCTGAGAGCACCCCTTCGCGGAAGCCACCCGAGCCGTGCCACGACGAGCCTTCGCTTTCGGTGCGCCAAGTCGCAAGTTCGGCGAAGTACTCTGCGCGGGTGGCTGGATCAACCTTCGTAATGAGTGGGAGCAGCGCATCAAGCACGTGCTTCGCATCGCCCACGATCGGCAGGTCCGCAACCACGTTTTTGCCAATCTCGGCTGGGTCAATGTCAATGTGCGCGATCTTTGCCTTCGGCGCATAGGTGCGCACATTCCCCGTCACACGATCATCAAAACGCATGCCGATCCCGATGAGTAGGTCTGCTGACTGAATCGCACGGTTCACATGCTTCCAGCCGTGCATCCCCATATAGCCATAGGCGAGTGGATCGGTCTCATCGATGACGCCGATGCCGAGGAGGGTCCAGGTGATCGGAATCTGCGCGGCGCGTGCCAGCTCAAGTAGCTCGCGCTCGGCGCCAGCAATCAGCACACCGTGCCCTGCGAGAATCACTGGGCGCTGCGCACCAGCGATCGCTTCGGCGAGCAACTTGATCTGTCGCGGATGGCCATCGAGCTTCGGCTTGTAGCCGGGAAGCCCTGCCTCGATCTCTGCGACCGAGGGGTGAGCCGCTGTGGTCTCACCCATCAGTGCATCTTTCGTGATGTCAACGTGCACCGGTCCAGGTCGACCGCTGCGCGCAAGATGGAAGGCCTCGGCAATGACATACGGGATTTCATCGGCGGTGCGCACCAAGTAGTTGTGCTTCGTCATCGGCAACGTAATGCCGGTGATATCGATCTCTTGGAATGCATCCTTGCCGATCAGTGCATTCGGAACGTTGCCAGTAATGAAGACGACGGGTACGGAGTCGAGCATGGCGGTGCCGATGCCGGTGACGAGGTTGGTGGCACCTGGGCCAGAGGTGCCGAGGCAGACGCCGACCTTCCCCGATGCGCGTGCATAGCCGTCAGCGGCGTGTGATGCGGCCTGCTCGTGACGGACCAAGATATGGCGCAGCTCGGGGTGGTCAACGAGCACGTCGTAGAGCGGCAGAATGACGCCGCCTGGGTAGCCCCAGATGGTGTCGCTCCCCTGCAGCAGGATCGCTTCACAGAGAGCGTCGGCGCCGATGCGCGGGCGGGCGCCGCCGCGTGCCGTGACACGAGCGTCGCGCAGCATGTCGCGTCGCGCGCGCTCTGCAGCACTCGCAGCCGGAGTCCCTGCTCCTGGTACGTGCCCTGCCTGTGTCATCGGTCCCCCTTCACTTCCTGATTACTTCACGTCTATCGATCTCTCGCCAATAAAAAACCCCGCCTCTTCGGCGGGGTTCTGAAGTTTCCTTCGGGCGGTGGTTCCGCGCCTCTGGTCTCCTCAGCCCCGCCGGGGCTGAATAAGCAACCCGAGTAGGTTGCTCATGCCCCCAATAAGGGCAACAAGGAGCGCAAAGAGACCACCGAGAACTGGGGTCAAGAGCGTTGCGGTGCTTGTCATGAGGTCAGCCTACCAGAGCCCGCGCGCATGATCAAAGAACGTCGCGCGCTCGCTCCACCATCGGTCGGTCAACACGGAAGGGCTCCTCGGCTGCCGCGGTGCGCCCCAGGAGCAGATCAACGGTGCGGCGGGCGCCCCCAGCGCTGCACATGACCCCATGACCTGAGTAGCCGGTATTCACGTAGAGGCCGGCCTGATCGGTTGGTCCAATGAAGGGCCGGTGATCTGGGGTGTATTCATATTGTCCCGCTTGCAGATGCCACGCCGGCGGACCGTCGCGCCAGACATCACGCCAGAACGGGGCAAGTTGCGCAAGCGATGTTGGTGACGCCGGATCAAGAAGCGCGTGCGCCATCGCATCGTCAGTCGGGACCTCAAGGAGCGGCTCACCCGCAGGCGTCGTCGGATCGGTGCGCAAGGCATATGCTCCGGCAAGCGCTGGTCGCCAGTGTGATCCCGTCTCGTCATCAATCGTCATCGGCCCAGACTGATCAATCACTGGAAGGTCTGGGATCACCAGCTTCTGTCGAATGGTTGGCGTGATCGCTAAATTGAGCCCCGCGAGATTCGCAACTGCCCCACTCCATGGACCTGCAGCGATCACCGTTTGTGGTGCGTGCACATCGCCGCGGCTCGTTGCGACGCCCGTTATAGCGCCGCTCACGTTGCGAAGGAATCCGGTCACCGTTGTTTCAAGTGCATATCGTGCATGCCCCGCGCCGACCGCACCGTTGATGTGACCAGCATGCGAGGAGGCTGCCGCGTATCCGTTCGTCAGTGCAACCTGATCGATAAAGCCGTCGCCGGCGCGAAAGCGCACCTGGCGAATCTCTGGCGCAAGGTAGGGCCAGCGCGCACGTGCTTCATCACCGCTCAGTAGCTCCACGTCAGTAAGACCAAAGGTTCGCTGCAGCGCAACGAGTTCACGCCCCTTCGCGGCACTCGCCTCGGTGCGACTGCAGAAGAGGTAGCCCTGCTGTCGAATCCCAACGTTCCATCCGTTGAGGCCCGACTCCGCCGCAAAGTTCAGATAGAGCGACAGGCCCTCTTGCACAAGCGCCAACTCATCGGCGTTGTCGTGCTGCAGGCGAAATGCGCCCGTTGCTGCCGCAGTCGTGAGCGAGGCAATGTTGCTGCGGCGTTCAATCACCAGAACCTGGAGGCCGGCACGTGCTGCAAAGTACGCCGTGGCGGCACCGGCAACGCCAGCGCCAATGACGACCAGGTCAACCTGCGGAGGGAGTGCTCCGTTGGTGCGGTCGTAGGTTGGAAGGTGGCTGTTGTCGACGTTCACGCGGGGAGCCCAGCAGCCTCACGGGCAGCCCGCATCCGCGCGGCAATGGCTGACGCGCTGCGCGGATCTGCACCATCAAGCAGCTTCGGCCCAACACCGAAGCCTGCGGCACCGGCGGCGCGAAGTGCTGCGATCTCGTCGAGGCCCACGTTCGTCGGCACGATCTTGCTAGTGGGGCTCGGCGCAAGTGTTGAGCGAATAAATGCTGATGCATTGATAGCGGCGGCGGGGAAGAGTTTCACGTAGCGCGCACCAGAGCGTTCGGCGAGGTCGATCTCCGTGGGGGTAAAGGCACCGGGGAGCCAATCGATGCCTGCCTCTTGGGCAAGCGCGCCAGTAGAGGGATCGGTGATTGGTGAGACGAGGAAGGTGGCACCCGCGTCGGCCATGCGCCGTGCGGTAGCCGCGTCGTAGACGCTCCCCGCGCCGATCGACAGCGTTGGGTGTGAGGTGCGCAGCGTGACGATCGCTGCAACCACCGCCGCCTCGGCGCCCTCGCCACGCAAGAAGAGCTCCAGTGCCGGAATCCCAGCATCAACGGCGGCATCGGCCCATGCGTTGAGCACGACCGCATCTTGCGCCGCAACAGCGGGGAGGATGCCAGCCGTACTAAAGAGTGTGTCGAGAATCTTCGCGCTCATGGCGGCAGTATCCCACGGAGAACGGTAGGCTCGCGCCATGAAGTTCACGACGCACACGATCGGCCGACACGCCATTGAGGTGTGGGTTCCGCCCACCCTGTCGCCGACCACACCGATCCTGGTCATGCACGACGGGAAGAACGTCTTCAACCCAGCCACGTCAACGGTTGGCGTGACCTGGGGCGTTGCGGAGGCGGTTGAACGCGTCATCGCGCCAGCACACCCCGAACTACAGCCACTCATCGTGGCGGTGTGGGTTCCCGACGAGAGCCGCCGCTTTCAGGAGCTGGCTCCCCAAGCGGTGATGGAGCGCTATCCACAGATTTGGGATGAGATTGGCGGGCCGACCGTCTCATGGGCGATCAATGATCGCCGCCTGCGCGGCGATGAGTACCAAGAGGTACTCGCAACGAAGGTGCTGCCGTGGGCGCGCGAGAGTTTTGGCATCACCGCATCGCGCGAGCGGACCGCGATCTGCGGTTCGTCAATGGGGGCACTGGCATCGCTCTATGCGTTGGCGCGATACCCAGAAACCTGGGGATCGGCGCTCGCCCTCTCCACGCACCTTCCACTTGGTGATGGCCTGATGGGGGCGGGCCTTGCTGATCTGCTCCCGCCGCCGGGTCGCCACCGCATCTGGATGGACTACGGCGACCAGACACTCGATGCCGCCTATGCCCCATATCAGGCACGCTTCGATGCGGACCTCGCGGCGCGCGGCTGGAGGTTCGGCACCGATGTGCTGACCACCCCATTTCCGGGGCACGACCACAGTGAGCGCGCCTGGTCGGCACGAATCCATCTTGTGCTGCAGTGGTGGCTCAACGACCTCGGGTGAATTTCCCCCTCTGGTAGGCTCGCTCTATGCCACAAACCATCATTGAAAAGATCTGGGACCAGCACGTTGTCGATCAGCAGGAGGGGGCGCCTGCCATCCTGGCGATCGACCTGCACCTGGTACACGAGGTCACCAGCCCCCAGGCATTCACCGGTCTCCGTGCTCGCGGGCTGAAGGTTCGCCGCCCTGACCGCACGGTGGCCACCGCCGACCACTCCATCCCCACCACCCCGCGCAACCTGCCGATCGCCGATGAGATGGCCGCCGCCCAGGTGAAGCAGCTCGAGGCGAACTGCGCCGAGTTCGGCGTGCCGCTCCACGGCTGGGAGTCACCGAACCAGGGGATCGTGCACGTCATCGGACCAGAGCTCGGTCTCACCCAGCCAGGCGCAACCATCGTGTGCGGCGACTCACACACGGCAACCCACGGCGCCTTCGGTGCCCTCGCCTTCGGCATCGGCACCAGCGAAGTTGAGATGGTTCTCGCTACCCAGTGCCTGCTGCAGCGCAAGCCGAAGACCTATCTCGTTCGCGTCGATGGAACGTTGCGACCAGGCGTCTCCGCAAAAGACATCATCCTCGCGTTGATCGCGCGCATCGGTGTTGGTGGCGGCACCGGCCACGTCTTTGAATACGCAGGCTCTGCCATTCGCGCCCTCTCCATGGAAGAGCGCATGACGATCTGCAACATGAGCATTGAGGGTGGCGCGCGCGCCGGACTCGTTGCCCCCGACGAAACGACCTTCGCCTATTTGAAGGGTCGACCGCATGCGCCACAGGGTGCCGATTGGGATGCCGCCGTCGCGCGCTGGCGAACGCTCACCAGTGATGAAGGTGCAACCTACGACAAGGAGATCGTCATCGATGCAAACACGTTGGAGCCGATGGTCACCTACGGCACGAATCCTGGGATGGGCCTTCCAATTAGCGGCACCATTCCAAATCCTGCCGACGAGTCCGACCCCGCTGCAGCGCGCGCACTTACGCGCGCACTCGAATACATGGATCTGCGCGCGGGCGACAGCATCATTGGTCGACCGGTCAACACCGTCTTTATTGGGAGTTGCACGAACGGTCGCATCAGCGACTTGCGACTTGCTGCAAATGTTCTCAAGGGTCAGACGGTTGCAAAGGGCGTGCGCGTAATGGTGGTCCCTGGATCGGCCGACGTGAAGCGCCAGGCCGAACGCGAAGGGCTCGACACGATCTTCCGTGACGCCGGTGCCGATTGGCGCGAGGCCGGCTGCTCGATGTGCATCGCCATGAATGGCGATCAGCTCGCCCCGGGCGAGTACGCAATCAGCACCTCAAACCGCAACTTCGAGGGGCGCCAGGGGAAAGGCGGCCGCACCTTCTTGGCCTCGCCGCTCACCGCCGCCGCCACCGCACTTACTGGCGTGATCGCCGATCCACGCACCCTTCCAGGGATGAGCCGCTGATGGCCGCCCCGAAGGTCGGCACCTTCACCACAGGGCTCGTGCCACTCCCCGCCGAGAACGTCGACACCGACCAGATCGTCCCCGCCCGCTACCTGAAGGTCATCGACAAGGCAGGCCTCGCCGATGCCCTCTTCCACGACTGGCGCTTTGAGGCCGACGGCAGCAAGAAGAGCCCACCGTTTGTGATTGATGAGCCGCGCTACGCAGGCCACGGGATCCTCGTTGCAGGCGACAACTTCGGCACCGGTTCCAGCCGCGAGCATGCGCCCTGGGCCCTCGGCGCATTCGGCATCAAGGCGATCCTCTCAACCAGCTTCGCCGACATCTTCAAGTCGAACGCACTGAAGAACGGCATTCTGCCGATCGTGCTGCCCGCACCACTCCACGCCTCGCTAATGCAGATCGCCAAAGAGGACCTCGCCGCAACGGTCACCATTGACCTGGCTGCAGCAACCATGACGACGCCCGACGGCGCAACGCACGCATTCCCGATTGACCGCTTCAGCCAGAAGATGCTGCTCGAGGGGCTCGACGAACTCGACTACATTCGCACGCAGAGCGACAAGATCGCTGCGCACGAGTCGTCGCACCCAGGAACGATCAATACGTTGCAGCCGAACGCATCGCGATGAGCAAGAACCCGTACGACCGCGCGAGCGATCCGGCGAAGCGGCACTCCGCCGCCATGACCGACGGACCAGATCGCGCACCAGCGCGCGCAATGTTGAAGGCGGTCGGGTTCACCGACGAGGACCTCGCCAAGCCGATCATCGGCGTTGCCACCACCTGGATCGAAACGATGCCGTGCAACCTGAATCAGCGTG
>JBDLWN010000105.1:0-9277 GCA_039804225.1 Chloroflexota bacterium | reverse complement strand
AGCCCTTCGCTCTCGCGATCGAGGCGCCCGATTGAAAGTATGCGCGCTGCACGTTCAGCCCCAAGAGTTGGGGTTAGCGCTTGGGGCAAGGTCACCGTTGCGTAGGGATCGGCATGCGTGGTGGTAACACCCACCGGTTTATACCAGGCGAACACCTCTGCGCCGCCCAAAGCGTCGCCCGACTCTGTCGATAGGCGAGGTTTAGCCACGAGCACGTTCCCGTCTAACTCAAGTGGGGCGAGCGCATCGAGTCGCTCCCCTAGTGCTACGGCTCGCCCGGCGGTCGTGACACGGTTCTCAGCAATGGCCGTGTCAGCACCACGTCGGGAGAGGCCAGAGCGTTCCGCAACGAGCACGTTGACGCGTATCAGATCAGTCAGTTGCGGCATCCTCTTGCGCAGGGGTTGATGGGGCGTCGGGCTCCTTAGATTCTGCGATGACGTTTTCGCTACGCCCCGTTGAAGAGTCCGCCGCCTCGCTCCGCAGTTCAAGGTGGCGAAGCGCCTCGGCGTCTCCTTCAAGCGCGGGGAGATCAGCGAGCGATCCGAGCCCGAATCGACGGAGGAACTCAAGCGTTGTCGCGTAACGAATCGGGCGGCCGGCAGTCTCAAGGCGCCCAGCCTCTTCGATGAGCCCTCGCTCAAGGAGCACGCGGAGTGCGTAGTCGGCGTCGACGCCGCGGATCTCTTCGATGCCGCCCTTGGTGACCGGTTGGCGATAGGCGATAACTGCAAGCGTCTCTAGCGGGGCTGCCGTGAGATCAGAGCCCCCGGTGCCAACCCACGCGAGCACCGCTCGGGCCTGCTCTGCGCCGCTGGCGAGCTGCAGCTCGTCACCATGCGTGATCAGGGTGATTCCACGCTCTGCAAGATCTGCAGTGAGCGCCGTTACGAGTCGGTCTACGTCGCTCTTCGATGCCTCAAGGAGCTTCGCAGCCTCTCGCCGGGTGATCGGACGATCAACGACGAAGAGGAGTGCCTCGAGATCTTCGACCGTGGCCACCCACGGCGCCGCGGCTGCGCTCTGTCCCTCGTCGCTCATTCGCTCACCCCCTGCAGAATTGTGATTGGTCCCCACAGCGCATCTTGACGCACCTCGACCTCTCGGCGCTTGGCGAGTTCAAGAAGGGCTAAGAATGTCACGGCGATGAATGACCGGTCTTGCCGATCGCCAAGAAGGGTCTCAAGGTCCACCCCCGCCACACCGCTGAGGCGAACCGCGTCACGGATCGCAGAGAGTCGGTCGCTAATCGAGACCTTGATTCCTACTGGTGCCGTAGAGAGGGCGGCGAGTGGCTTCCGTCGCAGGGCGATGCGCACCATGGCACGGAGGAGACGCTTAGGGTCTGATTTCGTTGGCACGATCGGTTCGACTGCGATCGCCTTTGGGCCAGGGAGCTGGCGGGTCGGCGGCTCGCGATACCAGAGCGGCTGCATCATGCGATCGCCAAGGACCCGCGCCGCATCGCGGAAGACTCGGTAGCGCAGGAGTCGAATGCGGAGCGTGTCGGCCTCATCTTCAATGTCGAGATCATTAATGAGGTCTGGTGCCACCGCGATCGGACGTGGCAGCAGCGCTCGGCTCTTCAGCACAATGAGTTGTGCAGCGACCGAAACAAACGATGAAAGCGTCTCTAGGCGATCGTCGGGAATCTCCGCAAAGTACCGGAGGAACTCATCTGCAAACCCGGCCAGTGGCACACGACGTACATCCAACTCATCACGCTCGATAAGCGCAAGGAGGAGCCCATAGGGCCCACTGAACTCCCCGAGCGCCACATATGAGCGTGTTCGCCCGAAGAGTCCACCTTGCTCTCTCCGGAAGATCACACCCTCGATATCAGGTACCGATGGGTCAGGGAGCTCAAAACCCTCTGCGATGCCGCGAACGCTCATCGCGCTACGCCACTGTCGACATCGAGGAGGAGGCGAACGCGCGCGTCAATTCCAGTGGCCCTCCCTCGAGATGTGGTGCGCGACTCTTGACGCGCCAGTTCCTGAAGGATCGTAATGGTGCCCCTCGGAGCGCCGAGCCTGTCAGCGAGCTTTGGCGCAACCGAGGCATGGAGACGGAGTGTCTGTCGCGAACGGGCCAGCAGTCCGCGTGCCCGTCCGCTCACTGGCGAACCCTCCAGCACATGAATCACTCGAGGCAGGAGGCCGACCTGACCCTTCGGCAGGTCATGTAGAAGCGCTGCAAGTTGATCGTCCCTCTCGGCACCGAGAGAACGAAGCCTGGCAGCGGTACGCGTTGCAGAGGCCTGGTCGGCAGGGTGCGCGGCGGCAAAGGCACGACGTGCCCGCGGCGTGGCACGTAAGGCACGAAGGTGCGCGTCGCCTTCGGCACCAACGGGATTGACGAGCCCGAGGCGGGCCAGCTGCTGACGGCCGACTGCCTGCAGATGCGCGAGCACCTGCTGGAGACGGTGGGCTCGAGTCGCAAAATTCACACCCGAATCCTACCGCCTCGCGGGCTGCCTAGGCCCTTGGGTGGGCCTTCCGATACGAATCACGCACGTGGCTCCCGAGGAGGTGGGTGTAGAGCTGGGTCGTTGCGATGTCGGCGTGCCCAAGAAGCTCCTGCACCACGCGCAGGTCCGCGCCACCGTCGAGGAGGTGTGTTGCAAACGAGTGGCGCAGCGTATGGGGATGAATCTCGCGCCCAAGGTTTGCCGCGACGGCCGCCGTGCGAATCGCCGACCAGGCTGACTCCCTCCGAAGTCGCACGCCACCGCGCGATAAGAGGAGCGCTTTCGGCTCGGGCGTGGATCCACTAGCCCGGCTAGATGCCTGCTGATGGACGGCACGCCAGTGGTCAAGGTATGCCTGGATCGCATCTAGCGCTGGCTCCCCAATTGGCACGATGCGCTCCCGTCGGCCTTTACCGAAGAGTCTCACGGAACCATCATTGAGGTCCACGGACTCCAAGTCCAGATCGACGATCTCACTTACGCGACCACCTGATCCGTAGAGCAGTTCACCAAGTGAGCGGTTGCGATGGGCATTTGCGCGTGCCAGGTCACTCTCGTCAAGTGGAGTACCAAGCGCAGTCAGCAGACGTTCAACCTCTTCGACGCCCAGCACGGTTGGCAGAGTGCGGCGTGATCGCGGCAGGTCGATCTCATCGCTGATTGAGCGCGCGATGATCCCTTCACCCTCAGCGAATCGATAGAGGACGCGCAGGGCTGCAGCCCGCCGGCGCATCGTGGAGAGAGCGTTGCCAGGCTGGGCGATCCACTCCTGCGCCGCCTTGGCTGAGCTCTTCCAGGCACCGCTCGTGCCGAGTGTCTCCGCAAACGATTGATAGTCCCCACGATAGGCGGCAAGGGTGCGCGGGGCGAGGTTTCGCTCTACTCCGAGATAGAGGATGCAGGAGTCAATCAGTCGATCAATCTCGCTCCGTGACGCCGTGGGCATCAACGGCCGCGACGTGCGTTGGCCAAGAGCTCGTTAGCGGCGGCGGTTGCACCACTGCCGGCCCCTTCGCCAGCCAGCATGGCGGCAAGCTCTGTGACTCGCTCTTCATCGGTGAGGCGCTGCACCTGGGTCAGGGTGCGACCATCCACCTCGCGCTTAGAGACGCGCAGATGGATATCAGCCTGCGCGGCTACCTGCGGCAGGTGGGTGACGCAAAGAACCTGGTGCTGCGCACTGATGCGGCGCAGGCTACGCCCGAGAGTCTCCCCTGCCCGCCCTCCAAGTCCGGCATCAATCTCATCAAAGACGAGGGTTCGCGCCTCACTTGCGTCGCTAAGCGCCTCTTCGATGGCGAGTGAAACGCGACTGAGCTCACCACCTGAGGCAATCTTGGCGAGTGGTCCCGCCGGTTCGCCTGCGTTTGGGGCAAAGATGAACGACACGTCATCACCCCCTCCCTGATCGACGGCGCATGGCTGCCCCTCAACGAGTGGGTCGCCCTCTCCGCCACCGCGAGGTGCCAGTGGGATCGCAAACGTTGGGGGAAGTTCGAGTGCCGTCAGCGCCGCATTCACCGCGGAGGTCAGTGTCGCAGCACCCGCTCGGCGAACAGCTCGTAGAGCCGTAGCGGCCTCCCCGATGCGTACGTTGAGCGCCGAGAGCTGCTGCGTGATCTCGCTTCGGCGCTCCTCAGCACCCTCAAGACGCACCACCTCCTCACGTGCGCGTGCCAATGCAAGGAGGAGTCCCGCCTCATCAGTGCGGAAGCGCCGCTGAAGCGCCAGGAGGAGTGCCAGCCGTTCTTCAAGTTCACCCAAGCTGCGCGCGCCGCCTGCAAATGGTGTGAGGGCCGCCGCCTCACGGCCGAGATCATCAATCTCAATGGAGAGTGCGCTCACCCGCTCCTGCAGTGCGGTGGCGTCACCATCGAGGCGTGCCAACTCCCGCGCGATTCGTTCGGCTGCTGCCGCGCGAGCACGCAAGCCGCTGCGATCCTCGTTCAACGCCTCGCGCAGTTCGTCATGGAGGGCAGAGATGCGCTCGCTGTTTGAGGCGCGGCGCAACTCCTCTTTAAGTTCAGCCTCTTCCCCTTCGCGAATCACGGCGGCTTCGAGGTCGTCTCGCTCTGCCCGCGCAACCTCGAGAAGGGCGAGGCGCCGAGAGTCGTCACCCCCGAGCGCTTGCAGCTCTTCATGCAGAGCGCCGCGCTGCTGAATCAGGCTGGCAACTTCGGCGCGATGCCCCTCAGCCTTTGACCATCGATCGAGCAGCTCGCGCTGCCGTGCTGGATCGCCGAGACGCTGCTGGTCGTGTTGACCGTGAATATCGACAAGGGGCCCGATCTCGCCGGCGAGGCGACCGATCGTTACGAGCTCGTCGTCAATGCGGGCGACGGATCGCCCCTCTGCGTACACCTCACGGACCGCGATCTGGTCGCGACCCTGCGCGGAGATCTGCAGTTCGACTCGGAGGCGGTCTGATCCGGCGCGCACCGCTCCCGAGTCACCGCGACCTCCACGCGCAAGTGCGAGAGCGTCAACGAGGAGTGATTTGCCTGCCCCGGTCTCACCGGTGAGCACCGTGAGGCCAAGGCCGAATTCAACGCGTACCGCGTCAATGATCGCGAGGCCCGCCACGCCAAGCTCGCGGATGTGCGAACCCTTCGGTGCACTCACCGTGGGAGGAGGTCAACCTTCTGGCGGACCAGATCCCAGAATGGGGCGGCCCCCTGCAGCTCGACAAAGTTGATTGGCTGCGCTGCTTCGGTAACGGAGACACGATCGCCGATCTTGAGTGGCATATCGATCCAGCCGTCAACTGAGACCACCGCATCTTCGCCCTGTACAACCGTGCAAGTCACCGTCTGAGTTGCCGAGACTGTGACGGAGCGCAGGGTTGCGAGGTAGGCGGCAATCGGCGTCACGATCAGATTGCGACTCGTTGGCTCAAGGATTGGCCCTCCTGCCGAGAACGAGTAGCCGGTTGAGCCCGTCGGCGAGGAGACGATCACGCCATCAGCGATGTAGGTTGCCAGGTGACTCTCTCCTACAGCGACATCAAGTCGCAAGACGCGTGGCAGGTGACCTCGAGCGACTACGACATCGTTGAGAGCGTCTAGTTGCTCCTTACGACCGTCGCCATGGTGAATGGTGGCTCGGAGTGCCATGCGTGGCTGGGTGGTCCAGCGCTTCGCATGAAGGGCGTCGAGCGTTGGCTCAATCTGAAATGCCTCGGCACGCGCAAGAAAGCCGATCTTGCCCAGGTTCACGCCAAGGAGCGGGGTAGCGGTACCGGCGACGGCAGAGGCGGCGCGCAAGAAGGTGCCATCGCCACCGAATGAGATGAGCACTTCAGTGCCGGGGAGCGCTGACCGCACGTCGGCAACGTCTTCGGCAGCATGCCCCCAGCACTCAACACCGTTGGCGGCACACCAACCAGCGGCCTCATCCCAAGCCTCTTGGGCAAGGTCATTGGTCGGGTTGTAGACAAAACCGAAGCGGCGCATGCCTACATCATCGCACATGGGAATCAGCGTTCGCGTTCCCCGCACGGGGTCGCTCGGCGCAGCGAGTAGAAGGTTTTACTGCTTGCGTGCGTTCCAGGCGGCTCGGATTCGGCGCTCGATCCCAGCCTCATCAAGGCCGATCAGTGTGCGGAGATCTGAGACGCTGCCGTGGTCGACGAAGCTCCCGGCCGGGATCCCGATTGTGGCGATGGAGGCCTTGATGCGGCGCCCAGTGGCCGCTTCGTTCGCCGCCAGCGACTCCACAACAGCACCACCGAAGCCGCCAGCCTCAACACTCTCCTCGAGCGTCACGATGAGGTCAACTGTCTCGCCGTAGCGCCGCACCATCGTGTGATCGAGCGGGTTTGCCCAGATGGCGTTGACCAGAGCGACAGAGATCCCCTCGGCGCGCAGACGTGCAGCGATCGGGGCCACTCGCTGAATGATCGGCCCAAAGGCCAGGATCGCGATCTGGTTCCCCTCCTCAACCACCTCGGAAACTCCAACGGGGAGGATCGCTGGCGCTACCTCTGGAACACCGACCACGCTGTCGCGTGGGTAGTGCAGAGCGAAGGGGTGATCTTGTGAAAGCGCGGTGCGAACAAGCGAGCGCAGCTGCTGCTCATCTTTCGGCGAGGCGATCAGCAGTCGTGGGATCTGTCGCTGGGCCGTGAGCATGAACATCCCCTGATGGCTGGTGCCGTCTTCACCAACTAGGCCGGCACGGTCGACCCCGATGAGCACCGGCTGATCGTTCTGACAGACGTCATGAACAATCTGGTCCCACGCGCGCTGCAGGAATGTTGAATAGATTGCGACCACTGGCCGACCGCCACCCATGGCAATTCCCGTCGCTGCAGCCATTGCATGCTGCTCGGCAATTCCGACGTCGTAGAAGCGATCTGGATAGGCTGCGGCGAACTTATCGAGCCCAGTGCCCGTTGGCATGCCTGCCGTAATCGCAACGATACGCGGGTCCGTGGCGGCTGCGGCAACAACCTCGGCGGCGAAGAAGGCGGTGTAGTTCGGCACTTTCGCTGGCGTTGCGATCGGATCTGCACCCGCCTTGCCGTAACTATCGGTAGCACCAACCTCCATCTTTGGGAGCGCCGCGCCGTGGAAGGTAATTGGATCGGCCTCTGCTGGGCGATAGCCGCGACCCTTCTGGGTGCGCACGTGCACAATCACAGGGCCATTCATCGTGAATGCCTTCGAAAATGCCTCTTCGAGCTGGGCGCGATTGTGCCCATCGAGAACGCCCACATAGGTGATGCCAAGATCCTCAAACAGACGCCCTGGCTCTTGCACGAACGACACAACAGATCGTCGCAAACTCTTGGACCACGCGGCGAGTTGTGCGCCGACGAGCGGTACGCGCGCGATGGTGCGGTCGTACCAACTCTTGCTCTCGCGCCAGCGTCCGGATAGCTTCACCTTTGAGAGGTAGGTGGAGATTGCGCCGACCGTTGGCGAGATGGACATCTCGTTATCGTTCAGAACGATGAGCAGCGGCGTGCCGCGATGGCCGATGTCGTTGAGCGCTTCCAGGCTCAGGCCGCTCATAAGTGCCGCATCACCAACGACGACGGCGACCTTTTCGCTGCTGCCACGCACATCACGCGCCAGCGCGAGACCCTGTCCGATAGAGATGCCGGTTCCAGCGTGCCCACCGTCAAACACGTCGTGGGGTGATTCAGTACGGCGCGGGAAGCCGCCGATGCCGCCGAGCTGGCGGAGCGTGCCGAATCGTGCAAGTCGACCGGTGAGCAACTTGTGCGGATACGCCTGGTGGCCAGTATCAAAGACGATGCGGTCGACCGGCGAGTTCATCACACGATGCAGGGCGATCGTTAATTCAACAACCCCAAGGCTCGGTCCGAGGTGTCCGCCCGTTACAGCAGTCGTGGCAATGATGGCGGTGCGCAGCTGCTCTGCAATCTGATCAAGCTCAGCGCTCGTAAGCGCCTTGAGCCCGGCTGGGCCGTCAAGACGAGCGAGGAGCGAATCGGCGCCAACGGCGCGCAGTGCGACTCCTTCGTCAGGCATCCTCGTCCTCCTCTTCGTCGTCGGTCAGTGCCGTAGATCCATCCGGGAGCAACTCTTCCACCCGCAGTCGAGCGGCCTTCAGCTGCGCCTCGGCATGCTTCTGCAGCGCGACACCACGTTCGTACTGTTCAACGGCTGCCTCAAGATCTGCATCCTGAGTCTCGAGATCATCAACGATGGAGCGAAGTTCCGCAACGGTCGCCTCGAATGTTGCTGGAAGCTCCGCAGCAGCCGCTGCGTGAAGCTTGCGACGTGGTGGGATGACCTTACGCTTCGCCATCAGTCACCCCCTTCGCTCGCTCTGTCACGGTTGCCCGAACGGCACCCTGCGCCAGGCGGATCTGTAGCGACGTCCCAACAGGGGCATCTCGCCAAGAGCGTACCGCCCTTCCCCCATCCCCCGCCACAATCGCGTAGCCCCGTGCGAGAACACGCTGGGGCGAGAGGGCACCGAGAAGCAGGTCTAACTGCCCGAGAGCGGCCGCCGCCCCCTGCAGGCGTGTGAGTGCTGCGCGCGCCAGGTCATCGGAGAGCTGCGCGACGCGCTCCCCAGCCCGCTCAATGCGGTCAAACGGACCAACATCATCGAGGGCGCGCGCCGCCTCCTCGAGTCGGCGTTCGGCATGGTCGACGGCGTACAGCATTGCGCGACCGCCGCGATCTCGCAGGCGCGCAATGTCATGCCGCGACTGCAGTAGATCACTTGAGAGTGCCGCGGCACCGATGCTCGGAGTGCCCGCGCGCAGATCCGCGACGAGATCCGCAAGCGTCACATCCGATTCGTGCCCAACCGCAGAGATGATTGGGGTTGCAGAGGCGGCGATAGCACGCAGCACCCCCTCAACATTGAACGCACCAAGGTCGTCACTCGAGCCACCGCCACGCGCAAGCAGGAGCACGCTGATGGCGTCGGGGCGACCGCTCCGTCGCTCCTTCACCGCGCAGGCATCGATTCGTGCGATCGCTTTCGCGATCTCTTCAGGGGCGCCGGCGCCTTGCACCGCGGTATGCACCACAACCAGTCGAGCCAGTGGCGCCTCGCGGCGTAGCACCCGCAACACGTCGTGCAGCACCGCACCAGAGGTTGAGGTGATCAAGCCAATGCCACGAGGTGCATGTGGAATCGGCCGCTTACGTGCCACGTCAAAGAGACCCTCCGCCTGCAGTTGCCGCTTCAGTGCCTCCAGTTCTCGCGAGAGGAGACCCATCCCACCCGCTCGCTCCACGCTTGTGGCAACGAGTTGGTAACGGCTTCGCGGGCTATACAGATCAATGCGGCCGCGGACAACGACGATCTCCCCGACGGCAG
>JBDLWN010000104.1:0-18540 GCA_039804225.1 Chloroflexota bacterium | reverse complement strand
GCTGCGTTGCTACACCAAAGCGGGCTTTACCGAAGAGGGGCGCATGCGCGACGCGATCACGCGCGATGGGCGGCGCTGGGATGAGATTCAGATGGGGCTTCTCGCGACCGACGCGCCGTAGCGAGAGAGTCTAGGCGCGGAACGCGTTTCGAGCCATCTCGATGAAGCGCTCACGATCGACCCGGTAGACCACACGGCAGTTTGGTTCGCGCTTCGTGTTGCCCAGGTGATCAACGATCGTTTGGCCGCGCTCATGCCCAAGGCCGAGCGACACCTCAACGCGAAGATGCGCTTCGCTGGTCGCGATGTCGGGCTCAAGTGCAACGGCCATAGCAATCGGATCTGGCCAGTCAAAGCCCTTCAGCTTTGACGACTCTTCGCAGAACTTTCGCAAGATGCGCTGAATGTCGATGCTGTACTGACCTAGCGGGCCGAGCGCGCGCAACTCAGCGGCAAGCGCGTCCTCAATCACTGCATCAGCAACGGAGACATCCCAACCGACCATCTCCACCTTCATGCCAGACTCCAGCACGATGTGCACCGCTTCTGGGTCAACCCACCAGTTGAATTCGGCAAGTGGCGTGATGTTGCCTGGGAGCACGCCGGTGCCGCCCATGATCACGCAGCGCTTCACCCAGCTGGCGAACTGTGGCTCAATGCGAATGGCGAGGGCAAGGTTGGTGAGCGGCCCAAGGGCAACGAGCTCGAGTTCGCCTGGCTCCTTGCGGAACGCTTCAATCATCTCGTGCACCGCGTTGTTGCTGGTTGCCTTGCGGCCCTTCAGTGGTAGCCCGATGTCGCCCATGCCATCGGCGCCATGCACATGCTGCGCGGTGGCGAACGCTCGAACGAGCGGCATCTCCGCACCAGTGTGCACAGGAATGCTCTTGCCGCACAGCTCATTGGTATAGAGGGCGTTCTGCACCCCGAGCTCCACTGGTACGTTGCCGATCACGATCGACATACCAACGACCTCGGTATTCGGGTGCGTTAGCGCCATGACAATGGCGACAACGTCGTCTGAGGCGGTATCGGTGTCGATCCACATGCGGCGGGTTGGACTCATGCGCGCATCGTATCCGCTGCTAGTGAGATCTAGTTGCGGCGTTCTGAAAGTGCAGCGGGATCGACCTGCCAGGGTCGGATCCCCTCGGCGAGCAGCAAATTCTCGCGATCCAGATGGGCGGCGAGCAGGGTGAGGCGTGCTAGCGCATCGGGAGCCTCGAGGAGCGCCTGGCGCTGCTCAATGGTGAGCTGCACCACACCGCCAACAACGTGCGAGAGGCCAACCGGATCGTCGCTCCCTGAGAGGCGATCGATGGCCGTGGCCAGCAACTCGCCATCAGGGTCGCCTTCGTCGTCGGGAGACTCGTCGTCGCCGGCGTTGTACTCGGTGATCTTGGCCGGCCCAGCGGCGGTGTTAGACGCCACAAGGAGGCGTTCGATCTCGGAGACGACCTCTTGGCTGAGCGCCGCACCTTGTTCCTCTTCTAGTGCTTCGTCAATCGCTTCGGGGGTCACCTCATCGTCTTCGATGTACTCGCCCCCCTCCTCTTCTTCGTCGTCGTCATGGTTGTGGTCGTGCTCCCCCTCGTCTACACCACGGAGTAGCTCGAGATAGTCGATGAATAAATCTGAAACACGCTCTGCGGTGGCACGTACCCGCTCGGCCGGTTCGCCCACCGCCTCATCGAGAAGCTCAACCTCGGCCTGTAGGTATGGGGCGCTGCGATCAAAATTCGTAATGCGAAAACGCTGGGTGCCAAGTGCCACAATGTCCCAGCGCCCATCGATGTAGCGCGTCGCCTCGCGGATCTCAGCAAGTGTGCCGATCTCCGAAAGTCCATCGGTTCCCGAGCGAATCACTCCGAAGGCTTGATTGAGCTCAAGGCAGCGCTTCACCATCAGCCGATAGCGTGATTCAAAGATGTGCAGCGGTAGGGCAACGCCTGGGAAGAGAACGAGTTGCAGCGGGAAGAGCGGGATCAGTTTTGGCGCGTCGCCGTTCTGCTCCAGGTCAGTGGCTGCAGGCCGCGGCCTGTCCCGCCGAATCCGCCGTGCGGAAGCTGGAGCCGCAGCCGCAGCCACCAACAGAGTTCGGATTTTCGACGGTGAAGCCAGCGCCCATCATCGCGTCAACGTAATCAACCGTTGAGCCCTTGATGAGTGGCACTGCCTTCTCATCAACGTAGACGCGCACGCCGTTCGCCATGAAGACGCTGTCGCCCGGATTCTCAACGTCGTCAAGCATCATGCCGTAGCGATAGCCGCTGCAGCCGCCCGAAACGATATAGACGCGCAAGCCGATTAGTGGGCTCGTCTCGCCCTTGGCGAGCTCAATCACTTTGGCGGCGGCGGCATCGGTGAGGGCGAGAACGGGTGCTCCGGCTGGCGCCTCGTTGGCAACCTGTGGCTCCTGGTTCAACATCGCTCCTCCTTCGGCATCTGCCGCTGCTGTGACTGAGATTCTAGCGTGCCTACGCCTCCACGCGCTCTACCAGCATGGCGATCCCCTGACCTACGCCTACGCACATGGCGGCGATCCCGTAGCGACCGCCGCTGCGGCGCAGTTCACGCACAAGCGTGGTCGCCATACGGGCACCAGAGGCACCAAGGGGGTGCCCTAGGGCGATGGCGCCGCCGTGCACATTCGTCTTCGCTGGGTCAAGCCCAAGCTCACTCATACAGGCGACCGCCTGGCTTGCGAACGCCTCGTTCAGCTCCACCCGATCAATGTCGGCGACGGTGAGCCCGGTGCGCTCCAGAAGTTTGCGAATCGCCGGGATTGGCCCAGCACCCATCACTGACGGATCAACACCAGCCACCGCTGTTGCAACGATCCGCGCGTACGGCTTCAAGCCGAGCGCTCGCGCGCGCTCCGACTCCACAACGAGGAGCGCAGCGGCACCATCGTTGATGCCCGATGCGTTGCCTGCAGTGACCGTGCCGTCGGCGGCGAATGCGGGCTTCAGTTTGGCGAGTGCGGCGGCGCTCGTGTCGGGTCGCGGATGCTCGTCGCGATCCACCACGATCGGCGCGCCAGAGCGCTGTGGAATCGAGACGGGCACGATCTCTTCGGCAAAGATGCCGCTCGCGACGGCAGCTGCGGCGCGCTGCTGTGATTCAAGTGCGAGTTTGTCTTGTGCTTCGCGGCTGACGTGCCACTGATCGGCGACGCGCTCCGCCGTTTCACCGAGCGAGATCGCTGGATACTTCGCGTGAAGTCGCGGATTCACAAAGCGCCACCCAATGGTGGTGTCGACCAGCTCGCGATTGCCGCGCTCCAAGCCGCTCTCTGGCTTCAAGGTGACAAGTGGTGCGCGGCTCATGCTCTCAACGCCACCAGCAACGACCACCTCGGCATCACCAACCGCGATGGCGTTCGCGGCAGCGGCGAGCGCCTGCAAGCCGGAGCCGCAGAGTCGGTTCACGGTTTGCCCAGGGACCTCAACGGGGTAGCCCGCAACAAGGAGTGCCATGCGCGCCACGTTGCGGTTATCTTCGCCCGCCTGGTTCGCGCAGCCCAAGATCACATCGTCGATGTCGGCGGCGCTGATGCCGCTCCGAGCGACGACCGCTTCGAGCACCGTGGCGGCAAGGTCGTCGGGGCGCACGCCCGAGAGTGCGCCGCCGTAGCGACCGAAGGGGGTGCGCAGCGCCTCAACGATCCAGGCCTCCTTCAGGGGGCGGCCCGGGGTGCTGCGCTGGGAGAGTGGTGCGCTACTACTCATGCGCTCAGTCTACGCCCGCCCCTCGGCTAGGATGGAGCCATGAGCGAGACCCTCGTACCGATCGCCTCCGACCTCCCTCCGATCGCGACCAGCCTTACCCCTGGGCTCCCCACAGCGGCCGAACTTTTCGACTTCGCCGCAGGCGCCGAGCGCCGCTTCCGCACCCTGCGCCTCCGAATTGAGGAGCGCACAGTGACGGCCGCAGGTGAGGGCCTCGGGTCCGTCGAGCTTCTGATCGACCGACCCAATGCCCGCGTCACCACGGTGCATCCGCAGGGTGGCTACGAGGTCTGGATCACCAACGGCGCCGATGTGCGCGGCTACAACGCAGTGACCAACACCACCACGCGCCGACCGCACCGCGCGGCGCCAACCGGCCTCGACGACCGTGGCCTTCCGGGAACCTCGCGCGTGCCGACCGACATGGGTCCTCTTCCGAGTAAGGGCTGGGCGACCACATTCGTGCGGCCGGGATCGTTTTGCAGCAGCGTCCTCGCCGGTGCAGTTCTCGGCGCTGTGCACGAGACAAGCGTTGCGGGGCGTGTTGCGCTCACCGTCGAAGCTGCAGCGCCGCGCGCTGTAGGCCTGGATGGCGATCGCGCCGACTTCCGCTTCCGCGTCACCTTTGATCGGCTCACCGGCATCTTGCTTGGCGTTGAAGAGTTCCGCGGTGCACATTTGATACGCAGCGCGATCTGCACCGCGTTTGAAGTTGATGCATTGATTCCCGCCAGTGCGTTTGACCTTGAGCTTCCTCCCGACGTCGTGACGCTCTACTGAGCGACCGATGAGTGAGATCGTCGGTCAGGCACTACTCCAAAAGCCGGTAGGGCATCTCGTAGCTGCGAGCGACAGCCCCGCACTCATGACACAACTCATTCGGGGATGCGAAGGGTTACACCGTATTGATGCCGAGCACCTCGAAGGACGCCTCTCGACAGAGGTCGCAGGTATTCCTATTGAAGCCGCGATCTCAATTCGTCGCACCGTTGAGCTACTTGATGGCGGCGTAACCCGACTACATCTGCGATTGAAGGTGCGGCCAGACATTGGCGGCCATGCGATCGTTGTTGCCCTGATTGACTTAACTGAGGCGAGCCTTACCAGCAGCAACGCATCATGGAGAACCTCAACGGAACTCGATCCTATGCTCGCCGTGATGGCGGGGCAGCGGGTGGAAGAATACCTGCGCACCTCGATTGATCAATTGATCGCGGGGCTCGCGAGTTAGGCGTTCAGCGCCACCCAGATGGCGGCGAGCACGATGGACGCCAAGGCCGCGATCATTAGCACCCATCCGGCACGGAAGAGTGCGCGTCCGCGGCTGATCGGCCACCAGGCAACAACGGAGCGTGCAATGCGTAAAGCCGCTTCCGCCATGGCAATGAAGAGTGGAATCGAGCCAATGAGCAGCGGCACCTTTACGATGCCGTCACTCCACTTCGCGCCAAGGTTTAGCGCACTGATGACGATCGTTCCACAGATGAGTGCGACGACGCTGAGGTAAATGTAGCCACCGCGCAGCGGCGTTGGATCAGACTCCGGAACAAAGGCGGGAAGTCCGTCGTCGGCAATTGGCACGGGCTGGCGATCGAGCTTGATCATCCCTGGCTCGTAGCGCTCGTCAACGAGCACGCCGCGCATCAGATCGCCTGCGTCTGGTGCCTCCTCTTCGGCACCTGGGAGTGCGTGTGGCAGCGCCTCGGCGCCCTCAATCTCATCGGGGCGAACGATGCGTTGACGCTCGTTGCTCATCGTCGAGCGAGGAAGAATCCGACCACGGCGAGCACAATGCCGGCGACCCGGGTAGCGGTGACTGGAATAGCCGGCGCGCCGAGAAGGCCGAACCCGTCAATCGCGAGGGCGGCACCGAGTGAGCCAAGGATGTAGATAAGGGTTGCCTCCGTTACGCCGAGGACTGGCACGGTGGTGGCAAAGCCGGTCACGATCAGCGCGCCGAACAAACCGCCGGTGAGCAGGAGGGGTGGCACCTTGGATGCTTCAACGAGCTGCAGTTTGCCGCTCAACAGTGCGATCACGAGCAGCACTGCGAGGCCCCCAATAAACGAGACAATGGCTGCACTCACCGGATCGGTGCGCCGCCCAAGTTCTGCATTCAAGATGGCTTGCACCGAAGAGCCGACACCGGCGGCGAAGATAAAGAGTGCCAAGGCAATGAGCTGCATGCGTCCCCCTCTATTGGATTGACCCGAGTTACGAGCGATCACTGTCTACTCGCCCTGGGCGCGGGTGAACCCCTCTTCGCTACCCCACACACGAAGCTTCTCAAGATGCACCCATGGTGCCACGCCAGCCACACGGGCAGCGAGGAGAAGGAGTGTCTCATCGGGGAGATCGGCACTGTCGGCGCGTGCCAGGAATCGTGCGCGGAAGAGGCCAGTTGGATCAAATGCCGGCGCAGCGTTTGGCCACACGACCGTTCCCTTGCTCTCGATCATCTTGAGGGTGAGCTCCTGCCCCGCGAGCGCCGAGAGCTTGGCGCCGAGTTCGGCGGGGGCCATCAGCGACTGCAAGAAGAGGTCGAGGCCAACGACGCGAGCTGCGCCAACTTCACGCTCGCGCGCCTCGCCGCTCGTCCAGCGTGCATGCGGCTTCACATCAACAGGGCGTGGGCGGCCCGCCGCAGCTGGCACCGTCGTCGGGCGCGATCCAAGGCTCTCAATGACGGCATCCGCAAATCCGCTGGTACTTGTCGCCGCTTCAACGTCGCCACCCTGCTGACGCACCACGTCTTGCGGCAGAGCCTTACCAGCCTCAAGCGTTGCAAGCACTGCGTCCTCAACAACGTCAGCAAGATCAGTCTCGCCCAGGTGACGCAACATCATCGTTGAAGAAAGGATCAGCGCGGTTGGATTGATCACGTTCTTACCAGCGTACTTCGGTGCAGAGCCATGCACCGCCTCAAAGATCGCCACCCCATCACCGTAGTTGGCACTCGACGCAAAGCCGAGACCACCAACTAAACCTGATGCAAGGTCACTAATAATGTCGCCGTGCAGGTTAGTGGCAACCACCACATCAAACTGCGCCGGGTCTTTCACCATCTGGTGTGCAACGTTGTCAATGATGAGGTGGTTCGCTTCTAGTGACGAGTACTCCTTGCCAAGTTCTTCGCCAATCTGCTTGAAGAGTCCTTCAGTGAACTTCAAAATGTTTGCCTTGCTCGCGGTGGTGACCTTAAGGCGTCCTTCACGCAGGGCAAGCTCATAGGCGAAGCGGATGATCTTCTCAGAGCCGGTGCGGCTAATGAGCTTTACGGCTTGTGCGACATCGTGTGTCTGCAGGTGCTCAATGCCGGCGTACAGGTCTTCAACGTTCTCGCGCACGATGACCATGTCGATCCCTTCGCCCTTATAGCGCGTTGGTACGCCTGGAAGTTCGCGCGCAGGGCGAACGTTCGCGTAGGTCTCAAAGAGTTTGCGCAGCGTGACGTTGGCGCTCTTCTCGCCGAAACCAACGGGCGTCTCAAGTGGCCCCTTCAAGGCAACGCGGGTGCGCTCAATGCTGTCGCGGGTCTCCTTTGGCACACCAGAGGTGTCGCCCTTCTTGAAAACCTCGGCGCCAGCCTCAGCCTCCTCCCAGTCGAAGACAACGCCCGCCGTTGCAGCGGCGGCGTCAAGGACGCGCTTCGTCGCGAGGGCAACCTCAGGGCCGACCCCGTCGCCAGGGATTAGGGTGATGGCGTGGCGTCGTGGGGTGGTCATGCGCTCAGGATAGCGGGGTTAGCGTGAGGCGCTGGGGGCGGCGATCGGCAGGTTCACATACCCACGGAATTGGAAGCCGGGGCGGCGCACTGCGCCGGGGAGGAGCGTGATTTCGGGAAGTGCCTCTACCAACGCACCGAAGAGGAGCTCGAGTTCGAGCCGTGCCAGCGGCGCACCGATGCAGAAGTGAATGCCGCCGCCGAACGAGAGGTGTGATGTCTCGCCACGCGCGATGCTGAAGGCGTCGGGGTTCTCGTACTTTTCGGGGTCCCGATTTGAGGAGCCAATCATGAGGCCCACCTTTGAGCCACGGGGGATCTGCACGCCACGCACCTCAAAACCGTCATCAAGCACCCAGCGCTGAAAGAACTGCAGCGGCGGATCCCAGCGCAAGATCTCTTCGATCGCGCTCTTCATCGGCACTGCTCCAGCGCGCAGCAGCTGCCATTGATCCGGGTGTGCGGCAAAGGCCGCCACGCCATTTGATGCGGCATTCACCGACGCCTCGTGGCCGGCCATCAGGAGCACCATCACCGTGGAGATCACCTGCTCGTCGCTCAGGTGTTCACCATCCACGGTGGCGTCGATCAGACCTGTCAGCAGGTCATCTGCCGGCTGACGTCGGCGCGCCCGAATCAGATCCGCGGTGTAGGCGGCAAACTCGCGCACAGCGAGATTGGCGCGATCTTTCACGGCGTCAGATGGCGACGGCTCATACATCGAGACCACGTCGTGGGAGAGGGCGAGGATGCGCATGCGATCGGGCTCGGGGACGCCGATCAGCTCACAGATGATCGTGAGGGAGAGTGGTTCGGCGAGATCCTGCACCAGGTCGAGGCTGCCGCGCTCACGTGCGGCGGTGATCCGCTCGCTAATGAGGCGGCTGGCCGGTCCGCGCTGCGCCTCAACGGAGCGTGGGGTGAAGGCGGTCGTCACCAGTCGTCGCAACTTGGTGTGATCGGGTGGCTCCAAGGCGATCATGTCCCAACGCTCAAAGGCCTTGAAGTCAGCGTACCGATCGTCACGCCACGGCTGCAGATCAGCCTTGTCTCGAATGAACTCTTCCGGCGTGTAGCGCTGTGAGAAGTCGGAGCCCAGGCGCTTATCGCGCCAAGCGGCGTGCACGTCGGCGTGACGGGTGATGAAGTGAATCCCACTCTGCGGTGAGTGCCAGACGGGGCCATGCCCCCGCAGGCGGGCGTAGGCGGGGAAGGGGTCGAGCGCCGTTGCTGGATCAGTCGGGTCGAAGAGGAGCGTGGAATCCGCCACGGGGTTACGCCCCAGCGGCGCGGTCTCGGGCAATGAGCAGGCGCAGTCCATGAATAGCCGTATCAATGACGGGGTCGATTGAGAAGTCCTTCATTGAGGCCTCTGACTCCTCATGGGTCATCGAGGGGCTCCCCACGCAGACCATGATGCCGCCCGCACGTGCGCGCAGCATCGCCGCAACGATGAAGAGGGTCGCAGACTCCATCTCGGAGCTGATGGCGCCACCGGCAATCCACGCCTTCCAGCGGCGAGCCAAGTCATCGGCCACTGGCATCCGCTCTGGCTCAACCTCGCCGTAGAACGAGTCCTTTGATTGCGCCACACCAACGCGGTGTCGCACCTTTCGCTCACGTGCCGCGTCACGCATCGCGAGCACCACATCAAGATCGGCCACGGCTGGGAACTCCATCGGCAGGTAGTGGCTGCTCGTACCCTCGTCGCGAATGGCACCACTAATCACCGCGAGGTCACCCGTCTGCATGCCTGGCTGCATACCGCCTGACGTTCCGACTCGAATGAAGGTGTCGGCACCAATCGCGTGGAGCTCCTCGGCGGCAATCGCCGTCGAGGGGCAGCCAATCCCTGTTGAGGTGCACGCCACGGGGACGCCATCAAGCTCGCCGACCCACGTGGTGTACTCACGCTTCTGTGCAACGAATCGCGGATTATCAAATCGCCGAGCAATTACCTCGACGCGACCAGGGTCCCCGGGCAGCAACACATAGCGCCCGACGGCGCCCCTCTTCAGGCCTAAATGGTGAACGGTGCCATCTGGCTCAAAAATCGCCATGCTTTCCTACGCGCTGATCAAGGCGCGGATCGCAACCGCGATGACGCCGAAGAAGACGAGGATGCCGAAGCCGAACATCAGCATGGCAATGATCGGTGCAAACACGAGTGGCGTAGAGGCTGACTGCCCCCAGTTCTGTAGCCCATAAATCGTGAGCCCAACCATTACCGCAATGCCCAACAGGCCAACCGCGAGGTCAAACGGGCCGCTCGGCACACGTCGGTAGGAGGTCTTTTCACCCTTTGAGCCGAAGGCGCGCGATTCCAAACTGATCGCAAGCTGCTGCACGCGCTCAACTGCACCGGCGGCGACTGGGACAAACGACGGCACGATTGAGCCGAACCCGGTCCCCTTCATGCCACGAGATCGCTGTGCCGCGAGGACGAGTTGCACTTCGCGCTGCAACACAGGCACCAGTTGCAAGGTCATGGAGATCATGAAGTTGATGAGATACGGCACGCGCATGCGCGCCAGCGACGCAAAGAGATCCGACGGATGGGTGGAAAGGATCAGGGCAAACGCCATCACTTGGAACGAAGCGACCCGGAGCATGAGTGAGATCGCGTGTGAAAGCCCCTCTCCGTAAATCTTCATTGGGCCGAAGTAAATTTCTTGCGTGCATGACGAGCCGCAAAGCACTGGTGAAAGTCCTTGAATCACGATAATTGAAGCGGTGATTGGCGTAAACAAAATCATGACTCTTAGAAGCGGCTTGATGATTTTTGCACTGATGGCCACCGCCAAGCCGAAGAGTAGCAGCGCAAAGAGCGGCAGTGGCTGGTAGGTGGTAAAGCAGAAGATACCGGCAGGAATCAGCCACGCAAATTTGGCGACGGGATCAAGTCGGTGCATCCATGAGGTGCCACGAACGTGGGTAACCGATACGCTTGGTCCGTACATCAGGCGGCTCCTTTCGCGCCAAGCTCTTTGGCAAGCTCATCAACACTGAGGGCGGCTGGCTTCCCCTTGCGAGTCTTTAGTTGCAGCGAGATCTGCGTGATTTGTGGGGGCAGGATGTGTGTGCGCGTCATCACCTCGGTGTTGCCAAACACCTCGCGTGCCGTTCCATCAGCGATCACCTTGGCATTCCACATGACGATCATGCGCTCGCTTACGTCGGCGAGCAGCGGCATGTCGTGCGACACACAGATCACCGTCGAACCCTGCTTGGTAAGTCGGTGAATCAGGTCATTGATCACCTTCGTGGTCTGATGGTCTTGGCCGGTTGTTGGCTCATCAAGCACGAAGACCTTTGGCCCCATGGTGAAGACTGAGGCAATCCCGACCAGCTTGCGCAACGGGAAGCTGAGTCGATATGGATGCATCTCGCCATACTGTTTGATGTCAAAGAAGTCGAGTGCCTCGTTCACGCGACGCTCCACCTCGTCTGGTGGGAGGCCAAGGTTCGTGGGCCCAAAGGCCAGTTCGGCACGAACGTTGGTGGCAAAGAGCTGGTGGTTCGGATTCTGAAAGACATAGCCAACCGTCGATGACATCTGCTGGACGGTGTTGTTCGCCGTATCTTTCCCGTCCACCACAATGCTCCCCGAAGTCGGCTTCAGCAACCCGTTCAGGAGCTTGGTGAGCGTGGTCTTACCAGAGCCATTCTGGCCAACGATGCCCACCGATTGACCCTCAGGGATCTCAAGGCTGACACCATCAAGGGCAAGGACTGCACCGTTGGCGTACACGTATCGCGCATCAGTGACCTTGATCATCGGACTGCTCATGCGCGAGCCTCCAGCCACTCAATGGCCTCCCCGGTCGTGACTGGCAGATTCTTTGCGCCAGACTTTGAGAGGGCGATCGCAAGTTCGGTCGCCTGCGGCACGCGGATGCCAATCTTGGTGAGCTCTTCACCGCGCGAGAAGACTTCGGTTGGTGTGCCGATCATGATGATCTTCCCTTCGTGCAACACAACGATTCGATCCGCATACGCAGCGAGCACCTCGGATTCGTGTTCCGCAACGATGACGGTAAGACCCTCTTCCCGATTCAACTTTCGCGCAAGTTCAAAGACCTCCTCTTTGCCAATCGGATCAAGGTTTGACGTTGGCTCATCCATAAAGAGGATTTTTGGCTGCATCGCAAGAACTGATGCGATCGCGAGTCGTTGCTGCTGACCGCCGGAGAGCCCCATCGGTGAGCGCTCCTCAAAGCCGGCCAGGCCGACGGTCGTCAGGGCTGCGCTTACGCGGGGCGGCATCTCTGGGTTTGGCACACCAAGATTTTCAAGCCCAAGCGCTACCTCTTCGGCCGCGCTGACTTGGCTCATCTGAAATTCAGGATTATCAAAGACAATGCCAACGGTGCGTGCCATCTCGCGCACTGGAGTCGTAGAGGTATCAAGACCTTCAACAGTCACCTGACCTTCGTAGATTCCCATGGTGCTTTGAGGGACGATGCCGTTGATTGAAAGGCCGAGCGTCGTCTTGCCCGCCCCATTGAGTCCCATGATGCCGAGATATTCGCCGCGCCTAATTTCGAGATTGATGTTGCTCAGCGCGGGGCGTTCGCCACTGGAGTAGGTGAAGCTTAGATTCTCAATCTTGATGACGACGTCTCCAGGCAATGGCTCCTCCTACGCTGTGTCGTTCATTGTACTGGGCTTGGTGGCAAGCGAACCGCCCGACCGCACCTGCGGTGCGATCGGGCGGCTGTCGCGCAACGCTGCGCGACGGTGCGGTAACTCAGTCTTTCGCGCGAATGACTGCTACGCCCGCGCCGAGCGTAAAGAGGCCAGCCAACACATTCATTGCTGCAAGTGTTGGAAAAGCCTGGTCAGGCGCGTCAATTTTGATGCTGCCAACCGCGAACGGAAGGACAAGCATGAACACACCCATTGCCAAGACGCCGACCGCTGCGGCCTCTCGAGGCCCAACGGTTGCTGGGCCAGAATTCTTCGCCATGATGATCCTCCTTAAGCGGCAGCGCCGGCCTGCTGAATTGCGATCAGCAGGAAGGCGATACCAACGGCAAGACCAATGAAGACGTACTTGAGTACGCCGTTCTGGTCAGTCTTCGGGAGACCAACGCCAGCCGTGAGGCCGGACGGAAGCGCCTGAAGAATTGCCAAGCCGACGAACGTCGCGATGAGCTTGTCAGCGAACGACCCTGGAAGGCCGCCGATGAACGAAGCCTGAAGGGTGCCCAAGCCGGCAGCGCTAATCGCTGCGACAAGCGCATCCGACGAGTGCCCTGTGGCACCACCGAAGACGAACGTAATGATTGGGGCGGCCATCGCCTGCACGAGGACGCCGCAGATCGCACCGACGGCGATGAGGCCGGGGAGCGACTTGCCGAGACCAAAGCTGCGAATCCCGTAGCCCCAAACCAGGGCGCCGACGACGTTGCAGAGTGCGAACGGAATGCCGACTGGGCCGTTGATCAACGATCCAGCGGTGTTCGTGATGATTCCTGTGAGGGCACCCCACCATGGGCCGAGCGCGACGGCAACCACCATCGTCCCGATCATGTCGAGGAAGATCGGCACCTTCACGATACCGATGATGAATCCACCAACGATGTTGAGGGCCGCCATCACCGGCACAAGGACCGCAACATACGAGAGCGGAATTCGCTGGGCGCCGCGCGCCGCTGCTGCTCCGGACATCTCTGTTCCTCCCTTTCGCCTCCCCCCAACGAGGAGAGGCCTGTGTTGCCTTGGGTGACAACGCCACCCTTGGCAGTACAACCAAACGGCAACCCGCCGTTGGCGAGAGGTTATGCTGCCTTAACCTTTTGTCAAGCCCCTGATGCGTCAGGTGAACCAATACAGCGGGTTGACGCAAGGGGGCTTCAGGGTAAGGTCTCCCCCTTGGAGATCGCGGGGCGGTTGGCCCGTACAAGGAGGTGCACCGTGCGTGGTACGTGGTGGTCGAACCCGATTCTGAGCTCCCTGGCCCCGGTGGTTGAGGGCTCTGGATTTGTTACAACGAACGAGGAGGAGGTTCGGCGGGTTGCCCAGTGGATGGCCGCCGAAGAGTTTCCCGACTTCCGCTCCCCAGCCCCAGCCGTGAAGAGCCCCTTTGACATTGGCACCGACCCCGACAAGAACATCGACCTCACGATGCTCATTACCATCCTGAACTTTGCCTTCACCGACTTTGCTTCCTCTAAGAAGTTTGAGGTGGCCTACAACGGCGTCCGCTACTCCGACAGTGAGGCGATGTTCGCCTGCCTCCACAAGGCGATCCTGGCGGGCCAGCCGATCCTTACTGGCCAGTGGGCAGCAGGGGTCACGCGCCGCGACCTTGAGGAGCTCTTTCGCGGTGACATCGAGATTCCGATGCTCGATGAGCGAGTTACGGCACTCAACATGGTTGGCACCACCCTTACAGAAAAGTACGACGGAAAGTGGCATCGCTGGGTCGCTTCGTGCGCACCGGCACTCTATGCAGGCGGTGATGGGCTGCTGGAGCGGCTCGTGACTGAGTTCCCGCGATTTGATGATGTGAGCGATTGGAAGGGGCACCGAGTGCAACTGCAAAAGCTGTCGCAGCTTGGGCTCTGGGGTTTGCATCGTGGGCTCGCTCCACTTGGCCGTACGGTCTTGAAGGATCCCGAAATGTGCACGGCCTTTGCGGACTACATTGTGCCGGTCGCGCTGCGCACCATGGGGATCTTTGAATACGAGGCATCACTCGAGAAGCGCATCATGGGAGGCGAGCTCATTCCGCGCGATTCTCTCGAAGAGATTGAGATTCGTGCGCACACCATTTACGCAACAGCGCTGCTGACCGACGAAGTGAACGCACGCCGGCCAGCAGACAAGCAGCTGCTGATTCCAGAGGTGGACTATCGACTTTGGAAGACGTACCACGCGACACACTTTCCGCACCACCTTACGCGCACGATCATGTACTAATTGTGAGCCAATCTCCCAGTAGTGTTCGGTCGCGCACACTTCCATTCGCCGACGTCCTGTCACGACCAGGTGCTGTCGTCACAACTATCGGCGGACTGATCGCGCGGTCGCCAGTCTCAATGGTGCCGATCGGCTTAATTGCGATTGGAAGTGGCCCATTCGCATCGTATGCTGTTGGCGGCGCCGCTGCGGGTGCCTTCTCTATTGCAAACGCCGTTGGCGCAACGTTGATTGGCCGCGCCGCTGACGAGCGCGGACATCGTCCGATTCTCTTGCGCACCTCCGTCGTCATGGTAGCCGGCGCCGTGCTGATCTCAGCGGTCGCAATCTTGTCTCCAAGTGCGATGCTCCTCATTGCCGCCTCGGCGCTCTTTGGTGCAGCTACTCCAGGGATGGGCTCCATCATTCGAGCTCGGTGGACCTCTGTTGTGCATACAGCACCGCTTCGCATTCGCGCAATGGCACTCGAGTCGGTGAATGATGAGGCAAACTTTTTAATCGGGCCGCCACTTGCCTCACTTCTCATCGTGCAAGGATTTGTCTGGGGACCTGTTGCAGCCGCAGCTCTGTTCTTCGTGATCGGGACAATTATGGTGATCTCCCAGCGATCATGGGAGCCAGCGCTGCATGAGCGTGATGTGGCAGGGATGCGCGGTGAGATTCGTGCTAACGGGCTGCTGATGCTCAGTGCAGCGGCAATTGGTGCAATTCTCGGCGCGAGCCAAGTACTCCTCCTCGCATACTGCGCGGCGGTTGGTGCCGCTGCCGGCATCGCTCTTGCGCTCGGCCTCAACTCTGGGGCGAGCTTGGTGGGTGCGATCCTGATCGGCTCTAAAGCTGATTGGCGCTGGTCGGCGGAGCGACGCTTCGCTGTTGCGGCGATCATTTTCGGACTCACCACGATTCCGACCGCCCTTGTAAGCGGATATCTCCCATATTTGATCGCCACCACGATTGCCGGGTTCGGCATCGCCCCGATGTTTATTCAGCAGAACGCAGTAATCGCGGAGCGTGCTGGTGGGGCGGCGCGAAGCGGCGCGTTCGCCCTCATCGGTGGAGGTGTGGTCTTTGGAATTTCAGCCGGCTCTGCATTGGGCGGTGTTGCGATTGATGCCTTCGGGGCCTCCGAGGCGCGCCTGATTTTGATCCCGCTGTCGCTCGTTATGGTGCTCCCAATCCTGCTCGGGGTTCAGCGCGCCGAGAAGCGTCCGACCCGCTCAGCAAAGCGCTGAAGGAACGCCTCACCGTCGCCCTTGAGGGCGATGCGGACGTTCGCCGGGGTGTTCGTTCGCCCCCGGACATCCACCAGTAGATCGCCTTGAGTGATCCCCTCGCGCGTCTCAACGGCGCTCGGCGCACTCACGATGGTCGCGAGCGATGCATCGAGCGCCACCGCGACAGTGAAGGCGTCGTGGATGTGTGACCCGTTGATCTTGTCGTACTGCAGGTGGAACTCGTCGTAGAAGCGCAGCGCTTCGTCGATCAGCCGTAGGACTGGGTTGAGCGTGGCATCTCCGCGCTGTGCGCCAACACGGCCCGCTGCAGCAACGAGCGCCGCCCAGTGCGGTGGCTGAATGAGTGCCGACTCCGTGGCATCAAGCGGCAAGATCAGCGCTGGTCGGCCCGCGGCGGCGCAGGCGCGAATCACCTCGTCCAGCGCCTCTGGGTCACACCAGGCGTTCCACTCACTGCGCGCGCCAGTGTTCCCTGGCGTCGAGATCGCACCAGTCATCAGCACTACGTCGTATAGGAGTGCCGGAAGCTCAGCATCGAGGCGGAAGGCGGCGGCAATGTTCGTTGCGGGGGCACAGCCGATGAGCGACACCGCTCCAGGGTGGCGACGCACCTCGGCGATGATTCGCGCGGCGGCGGCGTTGGTGCCATCGGCAGACGGTGTGCTGAGCGCGCGTGATGGCTCAGGAAGAACGGCGTAACCGAGACCTGTTGGTCCGTGCGTCTCTGGTGTGGTGACGAGCGCCTTGACGAGCGGCGTGCGAGCACCAGCGATCACGTCAATGTGTGATGCACCAGCAACGTCAAGCACGCCGCGCGTGTTGCGAACCACAGCTTCAAGATTGACGTTCCCTGGTGCACACGTTGCAAGGAGCAACTCAGCATCGGGCGATGCGAGTGTGTAGAGGAGCGCCATGGCATCGTCAATGCCCGTGTCGACATCGAGGATGAGTTTGCGCTGTGGCATGCGCGCGAGCGCTACTTTATACGGCCGGCGGCGCGATCCGCTGCGATGAGCTTGCGCAAGCCCGCGATTGACGTGTCAATTACACGATCAATTGATGAGTCGGCGAGCTCTGCCTCTGTCATTGGCCGCTGGTCTGGGTTGCCGAGGATCAACATGGCGCCACCGGCGCGCACGCGTAGCGTTGACGCCACGATGAAGAGTGTCGCCGCCTCCATCTCAGAGCAGATCGCACCGCCCGACATCCATGCTTTCCAACGGCGTTGCAAATCATCGGCAATCGGCATGCGCTCTGGGTTGTGCTGTCCGTAGAAGGAATCTTTTGACTGGGCGATGCCTACGTACCAAGGGAAGCCGCTCTCCTTCGCCGCCTCTCGCAACGCCAGAGTGATGTCGAGATCAGCGACCGACGGAAACTCCAGCGGCAGATAGTGACGGCTGGTCCCCTCGTCGCGAATGGCGCCGCTGATCACGCCGACCGAACCTGGCTTGATGTGATGTTGCATGGAGCCCGAGGTGCCGACGCGAATGAATGTGTCAACGCCAATGTCGGCGAGCTCTTCCACGGCGATCGCCGTGGAGGGGCAGCCAATACCGGTGGAGGTGCAGGCAACGGGGACGCCGTCGAGTTCGCCCGTCCAGGTGGTGTATTCACGACGGCGCATAAGGAATTTTGGGTTGTCAAAGCGGCTGGCGATGACCTCGACGCGATCAGGGTCACCTGGGAGCAACACGTAGCGGCCGACCTCGCCCTGCTTGATGCCAATATGGTGCTTGCGGCCGTCGTCTTCTCTCGCTGCCATCAGTGTGCCCCTCCTGCTAGGTACGGTGCGGCGAGTTTCGCCGCCTCTTCTTTCGACAGGTAACTGCTCTGCGTCCCTGGCTTCTGCACGCTCTGCGAGGCGCAGGCTACGGCAAGTTCCACCGCCCGAACAGGGGTGAGGCCGCTGGCGAGACCGAAGGAGAATGCACCGAGGAACGAGTCGCCCGCTCCAGTGGTGTCGACGACGGTCACCTTTGGCGCGCTCACACGTTGAATCGGCTGGCCGCGCTGGGCGATTGCGGCGCCGTGTCCACCGAGCGTGACGAGCAGGTTGACGCCGCTCTTCGCTGCTGCGGCAAGGATGCGCTCGTCGGCACCATCGCCAATCGCCGAGCCGCCGAAGAGGGTGGTGAACTCCATCTCGTTGGGGGCGAGCCAATCAGAGACAGCAAGAAGTGCTGGGTCAATCTCGGCAGCGGGGGCAGGATTTAGCAGCGTTGTGATCCCCGCAGCTCGAGCTGCACGAAATGCGGCAAGTGTCGTCGCCTGAGGAATTTCAAACTGGCCGACGACGATCGTTGGCTTGAACTCCCGCACCGCCGCCTCAGCGACAGCGGGGTCGGTGTCGTAATTGGCGCCAGGCACGATGATGATGCGGTTGATCCCATTCGCATCGACCCAGATCGGCGCAACGCCGCTGGAGCCTGGAACAGTGCGCATCCAGCGCGTGTCAATCCCTTCTTTGACGAAGTTCGCCAGATGCGAGGCACCATACGCGTCGTCGCCGACGGCATTGACCATGGCGACAGGGGCGCCGAAGCGTGCCGCCTGGACGGCCTGGTTTGCACCCTTCCCACCAAAGCCCATCTGAAAGCGATCACCCACCAGAGTCTCACCCGCATTGGGGATCACCTTGGCGTAGGAGATCAGGTCCATCATGGTGCTGCCGACGACAAGAATCCGTGCTGTGCTCACGTTCGACGCAACTCCTTTATGTCGGGCGCCGATGCCCGGTTCAACCCACCGATCGGCGAGAGGTGGATGATGCCCCTAATTGCCCTTGAGCGCACGGCGTGACTCGCGTGACGCACCGATCGAGTGCTGTGGGCAAAACTTAGCGCATGCGGATCTTCTGCTTTGCGATCTTTGGCGTGCCCGCTGGCAGATTGCGGTTCTGAAACCAGACCACGATGCCGTA
>JBDLWN010000103.1:0-2881 GCA_039804225.1 Chloroflexota bacterium | reverse complement strand
GCACGGGGATATTGAAGTTCTCCACGAGCGTGTTGAGCTGTTTCAGCAAGATGCTCTGGAAGAGGTAGATGACGAAGGCCCCAGTTGCGACGCCAATCGTGTTCCCCATACCGCCGAGGACCACTGCGGCTAGAGCGCTGATGGAGACGGCGAAGCGGAACTGATCAGGCGCAACGATCGTGAGCTTCGCAGCGTTCACCACACCGATGATGCCCGCGATGCTCGCTCCGACCGCAAAGGCCTGAAGCTTTGCGATGACAGTGTTCACGCCCGACGACTCAGCTGCAAGCTCATCTTCTCGGATCGCATCCCAGGTTCGGCCAAGACGTGAATCCTCGAGGCGGAAGATCACGATGGTGATCAGGGTAAAGATGATCAGCACCAGGGCATACATCGGCCATGGGTTGGTGAGGGTGAACTGCAAGATGCCAGGAATGACCGGCTTGTCGATACCACCGATGCCGTTCGTGCCATCGGTGAACTTGTCAGCATTCAGCAGCGTGATCGGCACGATCTCCCCGAAGCCAAGTGTGACGATCGCAAGGTAGTCGCCGCGGAGACGCAACGTTGGCGCGCCGAGCAGCACGCCGAAGATTGCCCCGACAATGCCGCCAGCGAGGAGCATTGGCCAGAACGGAAGGTGAATATCGTGGAGCGGTGAGGCGACGAGCGCGTAGGTGTAGCCACCGAGGGCGAAGAACGCCGCGTAGCCAAGATCGAGCAGGCCGGCGAATCCAATCACCACGTTGAGACCCATCGCCAACACGGCGTAGATCGCAGCGGTGGTGAACGCGTTCACCCAGGCGTTGGTCGACTGGATGCCGTCAAAGGGCGGGATGCGCGTGATGAGGGGGAGCGCGATGCTGATCAACAGCACGGATACCGCAATGCCAAGGCTGCGATGGCGTCGGAAGTAGGCCCGTAGGGGGGCGAACCTCACGTCGAGCGCGGCGCCCATGTGACTCATGCGCGGTCACCCGTGTGTGAGCCGAGGAGTCCGGTTGGTCGGAAGACGAGGAAGACAACGAGGAGCGAGAAGACGATCGCCCCGCCCCAGCGTCCGTACCCAAAGGCAGAGGCACCAACTTCAACGAAGGCGATGAGGAACCCGCCCAGAGCGGCGCCAGCGGTATTGCCAATGCCACCAAGAACTGCGGCGGTAAAGGCTTTCAAGCCAGACTGGAAGCCGAGGCCGAAGCTGGTGTTGCCGTAATAGAGGCCATGCACAACGCCCGCGGCACCGGCAAGGCCCGAGCCGATCAAGAAGGTGATCATGATCGTTCGATTTATATCCACGCCCATGAGCGACGAGGCATCACGATCCATCGAGGTTGTGCGCATTGCGCGACCAGTGCGAGTGCGCGAGATGAAGAGCTGAAGCACCACCATCAAAATCAACGCAGAGGCGATCACGAAGAGGTTCAGGAGCGGGATGCGGGTCTCGCCCACCATGATCACCCACTCAATCGGAAAGACCTGCGGCACCTTCACAATAGTTGGGCCGAAGGTGAACTGAATGATGTTCTGCAGGATGAAGCTCACTCCGATCGCCGTAATCAACGGGGCCAGCTTCGGGGCGCGGCGGAGTGGTCGATAGGCAAGCCGCTCAATGATCGCGCCCACGATCGCCATCACCACAATCGTGCCGATGAAGAGGAGCAAGATCGAGGCGACCAGTGCGGGGATGTCGGTAACCGCCCCCTCGTGGCCCAGCAGGCTTGAGGCGATAAAGAGCGCAACGAACGAGGCCACCATGAAGACGTCACCATGAGCGAAGTTGATCAACTCAATGATGCCGTAGACCATGGTGTAGCCAAGGGCGACGAGGGCGTAAATTGCCCCGAGAGTCATGGCGTTGAGGAACTGGTTTGGCCCGAGGACCAGGAACATTGAGGCCAGGAAGGCGACAATGACCACGGGGAGGCGCAACTGGCGCAGGAATCCCCCCGTTGCAACTTGTGCAGTAGCCACTGGCCCCCCTAGCGGTCCATCCGATAGGTCGCATTTGCGACCCGTTTGGCGTTCCGTAGATAGTGCCCGCTCGAGGCTGATTAGGCAAGGGAGAACGGCTGCTCGCCACCCCCGTGCATAGGAGCGCCCCCCTGATCTATACGGAAAGCCCCTGGCCCCCCCTTGCGGGGAGACCAGGGGCCTCCAACAGTCGCTAGTCGCGGCGCGTAAGGTTTCCCCTACGCCTCCGGATTAGTTCCCGTAGTTGACTTCCTCAACGAACTTCCAAGCGCCACCCTCAACCTTGTAGAGGGAGATGATGCGCTGGGTCGTGTCGCCGACCTCGTCGAAGCTGACCGAACCGAGAACCGTCTCGAAGACGGTGCCCTTGTCGGCAACAGCGGCGCGAACGGTCTCGCGGGTCACTTCACCACCAGCGATGGCGGCCTTGATCCCCTCGATCACGATCTGCGCGCAGGCGTATGCAGCGTATGCATAGCCCTCGGCATCCTTGCCGAACTCAGCCTTGAACTTCGTGTTGAAGTCGTCCTTGCCTGGGATGTTCTCGATCGCAGCCTGCGATGCGTAGCTGTTGGCAGCATTCGCGCCTGCAATCGCAACATACGAGCCATCGCCGACGCCATCATAGATGCCGTCGCCGCCGAAGAACGGAAGCCCGCCAAGGCCGGCCTGAGCCAGCGCGTTGCGGAAGAGTGGTGCGCCGTCTGACGTCACGCCACCGTAGAAGATTGAGTCAGCGCCCTTGGCAGCTGCATCAGATGCAGCGGCCGAGAAGTCGGTCGTGCCGACTGGAAGGCCCTGTCGACCAACGACGGTTCCGCCGCCGCTGATGAACTCAGCCTCGAACGCATCGGCGATTCCCTTGCCATAGGCATCGGTTGAGTCGACGATGTAGATCTTGCTGTAGCCA
>JBDLWN010000102.1:0-71274 GCA_039804225.1 Chloroflexota bacterium | reverse complement strand
GATCGTGTCGGCCCATGGCTTGAGTCGCTTGTAGGTGCCATCGCGCCAATAGCGCTCGCGGCGCTTGTCGGCGGGGCGTCGGTAGTAGGGGAGCTCACTGGTAGGCACGATCACCAGTACGCCGTTGTACTGCTCTACCAGGGCGCGGTGGGCGGGAACCTTCGCATAGAGGAGCTCGTCTACCCAGCGTGGCTCAAATCCGTCAATACGGGCATGGCAGACGATCTCGTGGCTGCGACCTGCGAGGTCAACCGGATCGAACTGCAGCGATCCGAGCCGCTCAACCAGGGCAAGGACGGAACCCTTACTGGCGGGGAGCTGGCGCGGGGGGAGGAGCATGTGGCGCTCGGCAAGGAAGCGGCGTGCCGCCGCCCTTGAGACGCGCAGTGGCGCGTCGCCCGCACTCATCTCAGTGGGACGCAGCCCCGCGTGCGATGGTTCGGTTTCGAGCTGTCACCATGATCGCGACACCGACAACCACGATGGCGCCGCCCGCAATGAGCTGGGCCGAGATCGGCTCACTCAAGATGAAGCTGCCAGCAAGTACCGCGACCACGGGGTTCACGTAGGCATACGTCGAGACCAGACCGAATGGCGCGACCCGCAGTAGCCAGGTGTAGACGTTGTAGGCGATCAGGCTGCCGACGACGATGAGATAGGCAAGCGCCACAATGACATCGCTGCCAAGCACGCCAAATTGCACGTTGTTCCACTCGCCGAGCAGGGTGGCAACGATGGCACCACCCACGGAGCCAGAGAGCATTTGAATGGTCACGGCGACCCGAGCGTCAGCTGGCGTTGCCGCACGACGTTGGCTCCAGATTGAACCACCACCCCAGCTCAGCGGGCTAAAGAGGATGCAGGCGAGTCCGAGAGGGTCGAGGCCCGAGTCACCCGCATCAGGGGAGATGAGGATGATCACCCCCACGATGCCGACGGCGATGCCGAGGATGCTCAGTGGCGCGATGTGATCCTTGTAGACAACGCGGCCAATCACCGCGACCCAGATGGGGAGGAGGGCAATCAGGAGTGCGGTGATCCCCGACGGGATGGTCTGCTCGCCAAACGAGGTGACGCCGAGGCCACCAACGTTGAGGGCGAAGCCGACGATAACCTGGTCGCGAATCTGCGCACGGGTTAGTGAGCGCAGCGCATCTCGGGCGAAGAGAGCCACGAGCGCCAGCATGGCGAGGCCAGCAACCGCAAATCGAATGAAGACCATGGCAAATGGCGGAATGGCCATACCCTGATCAGGATCAACGACCACGCGAATGGCGAGGTAGGTGGTGCCCCACACGATGTAGATCGTGAGCATTGCCAGAGCGATCGCCAGCGGGGCTGCGGCGGTGAGTCGTGGGGCCGCCTTGGAAACCGTTTTTGCCATAGCGCTGATGCTAGCCGAGTGCGGTTCACGATGTGTGACACACACTAAGTCGTCGTTCACACGTATCCTTCCACGATGCGTTCAAGTCGGCTCCCATGGATCCTGTTGGTCGTCGTCTCGGCGATCGGCTATGGATCGGGCTCACTCTTCGCGAAAGCGATCTACCCAACAGGCTTTGATTGGCTTGACCTGCTGGTCTGGCGCCACCTACTCGCCGCCCTCATCCTCGGCGCCATCGTCGTCGCGCTTCCAGCCGGTCGCGCCGCCCTTCGTGGCCTGAACCGCGAACGTGCCCTCCGATCTTTCGCCATCGGGCTCTTCTTCACCGCCAACGCCGCCACCTACTTTGGGAGCCTCACCTGGATTGACGCCTCTCTTGCTGGCCTTATGACCTACGCCTTCCCGGCGATCGTTGCCGTGCTCTCAATCTTCTTTGCCCACGCCCCGTCAGGACCACGTCCGTGGATCGCCCTTGCGATCGCCACCACCGGAGTCGTGCTTGGTGTGGGTGGCATCCCCGATGCGAAGGAGCCGGCGCTGATTGGGCTGGTGCTCGCCATCGCCTCGCCGATCATCTACAGCTGCTACATCATCCTCGCTGCGCGTCTTGGTGGCGAGACTAAGCGGGGGACGGGGTCAACAGGTGGCGGGGGCACCTCGCCGCTTGCAGCGATCCCGGTCAGCCTCTTCGGTACTGCCGTCGGAATGTTGCTCCTTCGCGCCGCCCTCGGACGCGAACTCTTACCATTGCCGATCCCTGACGACGCCCTCCTGCCGATCATCGGCGTCGCCACTATCGCCGGAATCATTCCGATCGGTGCCTTCTACATTGGTGCGCAGCGGCTCGGAGCCGCTCGTGCAGCATTGATTAGCACCGTAGAACCGATCTACACGATCGTGGCGGCGGGGTATCTCTTTAGTGAGAGCCTGACCGCAATTCAGCTGGCGGGCGGCGCGCTGATCCTCGGTGCGGTCATCGTTGCGGAGTGGGGGGCGATTCGATCCGTGAATCCGCGCCGAAGGCCAGCGCGCAAGCGAACGACTTAGACGATTACCTCGTGACAGGCGCGGCAGCGCGCCTCGTACGTGTCGTCGCCAGCCATGCCACCGATCACAATCAGTTCGTCATCAACGCGAGCGGGCTTGCCACCTCGCAGTCGCTGGGTGCGCGTCGCCTCGTTTCCACACACGACGCAGATTGCCGACAACTTCGTCACCTCGTCGGCGAGCGCAAGTAATTCTGGAATCGTGGCAAACGGCCGCCCAGCAAAGTCCTGGTCGAGCCCACTCACGATCACCGTGCGTGGGGCGGCGACGATCTCTTCAATGATGGCGGGGAGTTCTGGACCAAAGAACTGCGCCTCTTCGATGGCGATCGCGTCGGGGTCGAGTCTGGCCACCTCGTTGCGGATCGCTGCGGCATCATGGGCTACCACGCTCGGGAAGCGGGTGCCCGTGCGGCTGACCACCTCTCCTGGGGCCACTCGGGTATCGCGAGCCGGGGTGATGAGAAGCACGCTCTGGCCAGCAATTTGCCGGCGGGTGAGCAGGCGAACCACTTCAGCCGTCTTGCCGCTGCTCATACAGCCAGCAATCACGTGGAGCCAGGGTCGTCGTGGGGCAGCCATGGGCGGGATAGTAGCCGATCCCGTAACAATCGTCACCCACGCACCATGCAGCAAAGAATTTACAAAGTGGTAAAGGGATGATTACGAAGTGTTGATGATCCCACTAGAGGATGTCGGTGCGCCGAGAAATCGGCGGGTTCGTGGCGCCCAGCCACACGAGTAACGAAGGAGTAGAACGTGAAGCTCAAGTCTCGCTTCAAGTTCGCCGTCACTGCAGCACTGACCCTCTCGGTCATGTTCAGCGGTGTCGCGAGCGCAACGGCACCAACGATTGACATCAATGCTGGCCCTAGTGGCGGCGACACCGAAGGAAAGATTGAAGGCTCTGGCGCTACCTTCCCATGGGAGCAGTACAAGAGCTGGTTCACCGACTTCACGAACGAGAACCCACTGTGCAACACCTCGAGCTCTGATACGTGCACAGGCTATGAGTTCTTCCACGCATCCGACACCGACGGCCTGATTCTCGGGTATTCGGGTGGTGGCTCAAGCACGGGCATTACCAACTTCTCTGGCGCGAACAAAATGACTGCAACCCAGATGTTCTCCGGAACAGACTCGGTGCTCACTGCAGCACAGCGCTCGACGATTGAGACCGCTGTAGGTGGAGCGAGCAATTACACCGTGATTCCTGCGACTGCAGGACCAATTGCAGTGGTCTATAACCTCCCAAACCTGAAGCAGAAGATTTCTTCGGGGTCGACGAGGACGACCACTGCAACCCTTCGCCTGAACGGCGAACTGATCTGCGGAATCTACTCCGGCCAGATCAAGAAGTGGAACGATGCGAAGATCAAGGCATTGAATCCACTCATCACCAACCTTCCTTCGTCTGACATCAAGGTTGTTGGTCGAAGCGATGGATCCGGTACGACTTTCATCTTCCACTCGTACCTTGGGAAGGCTGCAACAGCTGCCCAGAAGCAGTGTGGAATGCACAGCCAATTCACCTCTAACACAGAGGAGAATTTCAATGACTCTCCAGCATCCGCTACGGACTTCGTGCCAGTAAACACTGCTCCGGGCACGTACTTTGCTGGGATCCGAGCTGCAAATGGTGCTGCTCCCATCTTGGGCAAGAGCGGCAATGGCGGCATCGCGCCGTATGTTAAGGCAACGACTGGCACGATCTCGTACGTTGAGAGTTCGTTTGCAAGCAAGTACGGGCTGAAGTCCGCAGCTCTCGAGACGAAGAGTAAGTTCACGAGCGGCGTAAACAGGGGCAAGTTCAATTATCTGGTGCCGACATCAGCCGGTGCAGTTGCAGCGCTAACTGCACATGCGGCTGTGGCTGGTCAAGATCCGATTAACCCATCGGTCAGCTACGTTCAGCCAGTCTTTGCAACTGGCACCTCGTCGTATCCAATCGTTGGGTACTCGTGGCTCCTGCTCTACAAGAATTTTGAGGAAGCGACCAGTGCTACGGTAGGCAAAGGTCAGGTCCAAGGTCTTGTAGCGTTCTTGAACTGGGCACTGACGTCGGGACAAACTTCGACGTACCTCGCTCGCGGTTACGTTTCACTCCCGGCCTCTGTCAGGACGACAGCAATCGCGGAGCTGAGGACGATCAAGTGGGAAGGCACCGCCGTTTGGCCATAAGTTTGAACATGCCCGCGTAGCGCGGGCCTCTGGAGGGGTGGACGAGCGTCGTCCGCCCCTCCAGTCATCTACGGGGTGACCTCATCGGCGACAAAGTTCGACAAATGATTGGAGTGGAGATGGCAGGGCTGGAGTTACAACGAACAGGTGGGTTATCGGCTGATAGTCTTTTTCGTCGCATCACTGGAACTGGTCTCCTCGCCCTCGGCATCGCCCTTGCTGGCTTGATCGTTGCGTTTGTCGGCTATAGCAATCCCCTCTGGGCGATTCAGAGCCCAGTTGACTTTCTGACCAGCGCAACCTGGTCCACGGGCACAATTGATGAGAACGGCCAGGTCGTTGACGCCCTTTACGGCGCGTTTGGCGCCCTCTTTGGAACGGCCGCGACCAGCCTGATTGCCGTGCTGTTCGCAGCACCGATCGGCATCCTTGCTGCGATCTACCTCGTGGAGTTCGCTCCGCCACGAATCTCTGCACCACTCACTTTTGTCGTCGAGTTGATCGCTGCTATCCCATCCGTAGTCTTCGGCCTGTGGGCCGCGGGCGATCTTTCAGATCGACTCCGAGACACTATTGAATGGTGGATCGCGCTGTCATTCGGACGGTTCATCCCCTTCCTCTCGGAGGACCCCGAGTCACCTGCAGCGGACAGTGTGTTCCGCGCCGGATTTCTTCTGGCGATCATGATCTTGCCGATGGTGGTCGCCGTGAGCCGAGAGTTCATTCGCTCCGTGCCCATTTCGCTTCGCGAGGGCTACATCGGCATGGGCGCCACAAAATGGGAAGTTATTCGCGACGTCATCCTCCCAACGGCGCGCATCGGCCTCATCGGCGGTGTACTTCTCGCTCTAGGTCGTGCGATTGGCGAAACTGTTGCCGTCACCATGGTGATCGGTAACGCGGAGGGTGTCCCTACGTCGCTCTTCCAACCCGGTCAAACGGTCGCCAGTAAGATCGCGTCTAATATCGCCGAAGCTTCGGGAGAAGTGGCCATCGGCTCTATGGCCGCCCTGGGTCTCTCACTCTTCTTGTTGACGACGATCATTAGCCTTGCGGTACGTATGCTGATCCGTCGATTTGCGTTTACTGGGGGGCGCGCATGAGCATGCAGATGGACACGATCGCTAAGTTGCTGACCCAGCCAACGGCCAGTGAGCGCTCGCGACAGAGAGTGAGTTGGGTGATGCGGACTCTCGTTGGCGTGTCCGCGTTTTTAGCGATTTTGCCCCTCGTCGCCCTCATCGCATTTGTATTGATTAAGTCGGCACCATACCTTGTGCCATCGTTCTTTTTGAACAATCCGCTTGACACCATGCCAGGTATTCTCAACGCGATCGTGGGATCACTTCAGCTCACCGGATTGACAGTTCTGATTAGCGGGCCAATCGGCATTGCCGGTGGGGTATACCTCTCTGAGTTCGCGTCGCCTCGCGTTGTCGCCATTGGCGAGACGGCCATCGACGTGATGCTTGGTGTACCGAGCATCGTGGCGGGTGTGTTTGCCTATCTCGTCTTGGTGCCCGTCTTGGGCTTCTCGGGATGGGCCGCCGTGGCTGCACTTTCGATTCTCACACTACCGATCATGATGCGATCTACCCAAGAAGTACTTCGGCTGGTGCCGCAGGCGATCCGAGAGGCCTCGTTAGCCCTCGGTGTGCCCGTGTGGAGGACTGCCCTCCTTGTCAGCGTGCGCACCGCACTGCCTGGAATCCTCACCGGGGTGATCCTCGCCTTTAGCCGTGCCTTGGGCGAAACGGCGCCGCTCCTGATGACGGCGCGTGGCACGAACGCAGAGAACTGGCTTGATTTCAGCACCACCATGAACGCTATGCCAATCGTGATCTACCAGTATGCCGCTGCTGCCGATGACCTTTTGATCGGTCAGGCGTGGGCAACAGCGCTGGTCTTGATGGCAATCGCACTCACTATTAACGTGCTGGTGCGAGGCCGAACCGTGAATAGCAGAACAGCGTAGGGAAGGAGCGACATGGCAACGGAGAAACGAAACACACAAGCCACATCAACAGGGGCAAAAGATGAGCTCGCCCAGGCCGCGGCGCGACCTGCGGCGCACGCTGCCTCTCGTGCTGCCGCCAGCGAGAGTGATGCTGGGCGATTGGTCCTTGAGAACGTCTCAGCACGCTATGGCGCGTTCCGCGCTGTGAAGGATGTGACGTTGGCGGTCCGACCGAAGAGTGTCACCGCCCTCATCGGCCCATCGGGCTGCGGCAAGTCGACGCTGATCCGCACGATCAATCGCATGCATGAGACGCTCCCAGGTGCAACCGTCTCGGGCTCGATCTCGCTTGACGGTGTTGACCTCTACAGCGCGAATGTGGATCCCGTTCGTGCCCGGCGAGTGGTTGGGATGGTCTTCCAGAAGCCGAACCCGTTCCCGACTATGTCAATCAGCGAGAATGTTTCCAGTGGACTTCGCCTCACTGGCGGAACGTCAAAGTCAGAGATCGAGGGGATTGTTGAGGATTCGCTCCGTCGCGCAGCACTCTGGGACGAGGTAAAGGAGAAGCTCAAGCAACCTGGGACATCCCTCTCAGGTGGGCAGCAGCAGCGTCTCTGCATCGCGCGAACCATTGCCGTGAAGCCGCGCGTGGTGTTGATGGACGAGCCGTGCTCGGCGCTTGATCCGGTCGCCACCCTCAAGATTGAGGAGCTGATCCGTGATCTTGCTGCGGAGTACACAATTGTCATTGTCACGCACAACATGCAGCAGGCGTCGCGCGTCTCTGATGAGACCGCCTTCTTCTCAATGGATGACGATCGGGCGGGCTACCTCGTTGAGACCGGCCCAACGGCGGAGATGTTCACCAATCCGAAGCAGGCGCTCACCGAAGGTTACATTCAGGGGCGATTCGGGTGAGCAAGCGTCACAACCTCGCCGCCCTCCTATCAATTGCGCTGGTCGCAGTCGCGTGCCGACCCCCGGTTGGCGGAAGCGTGGAGCCATCGGCGTCGTCTATCGCAGGCGAACTACGACCCTCCAAAGAGATTTCGGTAACGGTGCATTTGCCTGGCGCCATAGATGTGTTGGCCGCGCCGCTCGCCTACGCTGCCGCTTCTGAAACGATTGCCGCAGCAGGCATCACGTTGAACCAGATCGCCCCAACCGTTGGAGAGGCACCATTCCCTCTCGTGACCTCCGAGACACGACTTCACCTCTACATCGCCACTCCCGACGCAGTCGTTGCATCTGCAACCGCACGCGAGTCGTTAGTCATGATCGCCAATCTGCAGCAGAGGACCTCGATGGTACTAGTCGCTCCCGCCTCAGGAGCCGCCACCGCGGCGGACCTGAGCGGCTCGACAATTCTCGTTCAGGGGATCGTTGGTGACGAGGTGCCGCTGCTTGCACTGCTTGCACGCGAGGGAGCCGAGAACGTGACCGCAGAATTCCCAGCGGATCCATCGCTGCCCATCGACCTCACCCCGCTCTACGACGGCACCTATGCCGCGGCCTTCTTGACGGAATACGACGGCCTCGCGCGGGCACAAGAGTTCATTTCGCTGGAGAGCGGGCTCCCTGTTGGCCCGGATGGCATCACCATCATTGACCTAGGTGACACCTCTAGCGTCCGTGGACTTGCACTGTGGATGGAGAAGAGCGCCAAAGATGACGAAGATTTCAGCATCGCTGCCGCGCTGACCCTGATTGGGCTCACCGACGGACTCGCATTCTGCCGAGATCAACCAATTGATTGCGCGGCAGTCTTTGAACAAGGCGGCGAGACGGATCGATTCGGCGACAGCCTTGTCTGGTCCATTGACCAGTTCAACGCCTCGGTGTGGCCAGCGCCGCAGGGCGTTCTGGACCTTGGCAGTAACCTTCCCGCTGGCGTATCTGTCAGCAACCAAATTCTGGAGCGTGCCATCGCGAATCTCCCAGCGGGGATTGATCGTATCGGCGAAAGCTGGGCACCAAGCGGGATTGCACTACCGCTGGAGTAGCCCCCGAGCCCCTGTGATCAGGGAGCACTCCTGGCGAAATAAGGCATTAATGGTCCGTTAACAATGTTATCGGAGAGTGCCCCTAACGGCCACAGATGTGGCCGCAGCGAGGGAACCCCTCGCAATAAATCTTGGCGAGAGGAGCACCATGAAAAGCACCATGAAGAAGCTCAGCGTGGCCGCCGCGGCCGCCCTGTTCATCGCCGCCTGTGGCGGTTCAGCCGCCAGTCCGTCGGCGTCGACCGTAGCCCTGACCGGCGATATCTCCATTGACGGCTCGAGCACCGTCTATCCAATCACCGAGGCTGTTGCCGAGGAGTTCCAGAACGCGAACTCCGGCGTGCAGGTCACCGTCGCCTTCTCAGGCACCGGTGGTGGCTTCAAGAAGTTCTGCGCAGGCGAGATGGACGCCAACAACGCGTCCCGCCCAATCAAGACGAGCGACAAGCCTGGCGACGATGGTGTCGACGGAACTGCCGACGACGTCCTCTCCGAGGCCACGCTCTGCAGGAACGCTGGCATTGAATACATTGAACTGAAGGTTGCCCTCGACGCACTCGCCGTAGTGGTGAGCAAGGAGAACACCTTCGTTGACTGCCTCACCACCGACGAGCTCAAGTCCATTTGGGATCTAGGTTCAGTCGTCGAGACCTGGGCAGACGTTCGCGCTGGCTGGCCAGCCGAGAAGATCGACCTGTATGGCCCAGGCGCCGATTCCGGCACCTTTGATTACTTCACCGAAGTGATCAACGGTGAGGCGAAGCGCTCGCGCTCCGATTACACCGCATCAGAGGACGACAATACGTTGGTGACCGGCATCAGCGGCTCGCAGTACGCGCTTGGTTACTTCGGCCTTGCCTATGTGACTGAGAATGCCGACAAGATCCGGGCAGTTGAGATCGACGGCGGCAGTGGTTGCACCGCGCCGTCTGCAGATGCAGCAAACGACGGCAGCTATGCGCCACTCGGGCGACCGCTCTTCGTTTACGCATCCGTAGCAGCACTAGCTCGACCCGAGGTCGCAGCATTCTTCCGGTTCTTCCTGGAGAACGCGAACGAACTCTCGGCCGAGGTTGGCTACATCGGCCTCAACGATGCAGATCTAGCCGCCGCGAAGGCGACCCTAGAGGCTGCACTCAAGTACGGATACTGAGCGGGCGCTGAGCCCTCACGCACGCTCAAACGACCCGGGGGCCCCATCAGCCCCCGGGTCGACACTTCTAGGGGTAGGATCGCCGCGTACGTAGGGAGAGCGGCTTAGCGGGAGGAGGGTCTGTGGCAGGCGTATCGGCAGCTCATCGCCCCGACTCCGCCGCCACCACCCGCAGGGGTGAGGCTCTGATCGAATTCCTCCTTCGGGCCTCGGCAGCCGTAGGGATCATCACCACCGTTGGCATCATCACCGTCCTCGTCGTCGAAGCGTTCTTCTTCTTCGGCGAAGTTTCTCCCGTTGATTTCTTCACCGGAACTCGTTGGTCGGCATCAATCCTTCCGTATGCGTTCGGTGTCATTCCGCTAGTCACGAGCACACTCATGATCGCCTTCATTGCGCTTGTTCTTGCGGTACCACTCGGTGTCCTTGCCGCAGTCTGGATGAGCGAGTTTGCGAGCCAGCGAGTTCGCTCCATCATCAAGCCAGTCCTTGAGATCTTGGCTGGTATCCCAACGATCGTGTACGGCTTCTTTGCGATCACGGTGATCACCCCGCTGCTGAAGGCCACGATTCTTCCTGACCTTGGAACCTTCTCGGCACTTTCGGCCGGCATTGTCGTTGGCATCTTGGTCCTGCCTCTCGTCGCCTCGCTTACTGAAGACGCACTGCGGGCCGTGCCTCGTGGCCTGCGAGAGGGTTCCTATGCGTTAGGCGCAACGCGCTGGGAGACTGTGCGCCGAGTGCTCCTACCGGCAGCGCTTTCAGGCATTGCTGCGGCGGTGATCCTGGCCATGAGTCGCGCAGTTGGTGAGACGATGGCCGTGGTGCTCGCGGCAGGCACCAATCCTCAGCTGACGTTGAACCCAACTGAATCGGTGCAGACGATGACCGCGTTCATCGTACAAATCAGCCTTGGAGACACCCCAACCGAGAGCATTCAGTTCAAGGCGCTCTTCGCCGTGGGGGCAACGCTCTTCGCGATCACCTTTACGCTCAACCTCATCAGCGCTTGGCTGGTAGCGCGCTATCGGAACGTATACGAATGAACAGCCAGACGACGACGCGTCGAAAAGTTGCCAATGCGCTGTTTGGCCTGCTCGCATTTCTCGCGATTTTTGCCAGCCTTATCACGCTCGTGGCACTCCTCATTGATGTGGTGGTGCGCGGCGGGAGCAGTGTTGATCTGCAGTTCTTCACCTCGGCACCGAGCCGCATCCCCGCCAAGGCCGGCATCCTGCCAGCGCTCGTCGGCACCCTCTGGGTGACGACGCTCGTTGCGATCATGACCTTCCCCATCGGTGTTGCCGCCGCAATCTATCTGGAGGAGTACGCCGGACGCGGTCGCTGGTCACGTCTGTTGCGCATCAACATCTCCAACCTCGCCGGCGTCCCCTCGATCGTGTACGGCATCTTTGGGCTGGCGCTCTTCGTGCGGCTCCTCGGCCTTGGGCGCACGGTCTTTGCAGCTGCGCTCACGCTCAGCCTGCTCATTCTTCCCGTGGTGATCATTTCAAGCATGGAGGCGATTCGTGCCGTGCCACCTAGCCAGCGCGAGGCGGCATATGCGCTTGGTGCAACACGCTGGCAGATGGTGCGCCGAGCGCTCCTCCCCGCTGCGGCGCCTGGCATCCTTACCGGCATCGTGTTGGCTGTAGGTCGTGCCGTCGGCGAGACTGCACCACTGATTCTTATTGGGGCCGTCACCTTCGTGACCTTTGTGCCCGTGAATCCATTTGAAGATAAGTACACCGTCTTGCCGATCCAGATCTTCAATTGGGCGGGTCGCCCACAGGCAGCCTTCCAAGAGATCTCAGCTGCAGCGATTCTGGTGCTCCTTGTGCTGATGTTCCTGCTCAATCTCGTGGCAATTATCCTGCGTGCGCGACTGTCGCGCACGATCCAGTGGTGAGGTACCGTCTATGTCGATGAACGAGCGTGAGCCAGTGACCAAGCCTTCAGTAAGCCAGGTGGGTGCGAGCGCCCCATCGAGTGCTACCAGTGCTCCTGCCACATCATCAACAAATCCCGCCCTACTCCTAGAGAACGTCAGCTGCTGGTATGGCGGCTTCCGTGCGGTGCGCGAGGTAAGCCTCGCCATTCCGCGCAACAAGGTCACGGCGCTGATCGGCCCTTCCGGCTGTGGCAAGAGCACGCTGCTCCGCTCCATCAACCGCATGAACGACCTTGTCCCTGGCTTCCGCATGGAGGGGGAGATCGCCTTCGAGGGCACGTCGGTACACTCCCGTGCAACAGACGTGATTGATCTTCGCCGCCGCGTCGGCATGGTCTTCCAGAAACCGAACCCATTCCCGAAGTCCATCTTCGAGAACGTGGCATTTGGGCTTCGCCTTCTCGGCGAGACTACAGGAATCGATGCCCTCGTTGAAGAGAGTCTCCGCGCCGCCGCCCTCTGGGATGAGGTGAAAGATAAGCTTGATCAACCTGGGCTCTCCCTTTCGGGTGGGCAGCAGCAGCGCCTCTGCATCGCGCGCGCCCTCGCCATTCGTCCAGAGGTCATCCTCATGGATGAGCCCTGCTCGGCGTTGGATCCAAAGTCAACGCTGCAGATTGAGGAGCTGATGCGCAAGCTGATTCGTGATTACACGATCGTCATCGTCACGCACAACATGCAGCAGGCGGCACGCGCCTCGGACTACACCGTCTTCCTCACGATGGGCGACGATCGAGCCGGCTATGTGGTGGAACAGGGCGAGACGGGGAAGATCTTCACCGCGCCACAGCAGCAGCTCACCGCCGACTACGTTTCGGGCCGCTTCGGCTGATCTGCCTCCGCGGGGATACCCCGCCAGTACGCGCCTCCCCATAGGATTACGACCCGCCCAATAACCCGCTCATAGGAGTCGGTATGCACACAGAGCGAACTCTCTTGACGTCGCGTCACGCCGTGCGGGCTGTGGTCGTAGCGGGCGCCTTAGTGATTGGGGCGACTGTTGGAAGAACTAGCGCAGCGTTTACCGCTACGGCGCCAGTAACTGGCGGGGCAACCTCTGGAGTCGTTTCGCTGAGTACAGGCGGTGTGCAGCAGCTCACCTTCGGTGGCGCGACACTCACCAACATTGGCCCGGGAGCAACGTTTACCCAGACTATTACAGTGCTCAACGAATCAACAGTAACCACACCATCAGACCTCACCGAGATTGCGCTGTGGAGTGATCTCACTGGAACGTCGACCGCCCCCTCTGAACTTGGCGCCACTCTGCAGGTAACGATCAGCCGCAGCATTGGCGGCCAGAGCTCCGAAACGCTCTATAGCGGCGCACTGAACGGGCTATCGACCTATAGCTCGTTTGCATCGCCGATCGGCACAGCATGGAGTTCACAGAATGGAGGAGCGGTGACGGGCGCAACGGCGAAGAGTGCGGCGTATACCTTCACTTTCACGCTACCGGCGAGCGCGACAACAGGGGCCGACTCTTCGGTCGCTGTGACCTTTACCTTCGAGGCACGCAACAAGACGCAATGAGTCGGACCAGATGGGGTGCCGCTGCGCTGGCACTTCTGCTTGCAACGCAGCTTGCCGGCGTGCGGATGCTCGTTGTTTCAGGAGACTCAATGTCGCCAAGCATTCGCGATGGTGATCTGGTCCTCACCGCGCGACTATGGCGAGGCGGTGAGGTGGGCGATGTGGTGTTGGTGGAGCGACCGAGTGATGGGCAATTGCTTCTACACCGCGTCATTCAGCGGGGTGCGGGGTGGCGTCGAACACAGGGTGACGCCAGCCTCAGCCCCGATGCGGAGCGCATTGCCGATGCGGCAGTGTTGGGCGGGCTCGCCGCCGTCATCCCCACCGGCCTCCTCGCCTCACTTCCGCTCGACCTTGTCGGAGCACAGTTCAGTGCCGGGAGGAACGTCAACGTGAGCATCACCTCCGCACCAGGGGCGCGCGTGGAGATGAGTGGCTCAACGTTGGTGGGTACCGATGCCCTCGGTCAGCTCCTTCCGGGAGGACGGGCAACTTGGATGTTGACGCTCACGCCGTGCCCAACGGGGGTGGAGGGCGAGTGTGCTGGCGCCACCAATACGCTGCGCATTGATCCGGATCAATTCGCGCCGAACGCGACGAGTGCCATCGCCCGATCACTGCGACTCACCAGCACCTGTCGCCCAGTTGGCAGCGCAACCTGGACGAGCTCTGCCGACCTCTTCACCGCCACATGGAGTGCGGCGAATCTTGCAACGGGGCGACTCGCGTCACTCTCTGCAGGCGCCGCCGCAAGCGAGTGCCAGATCCAAGTAACCCTCCTCGGGAGCATTACTGCCGTCAATGCGACCATCTCACTCCCGCTGCGCTGGGGGCCAGAGTGAGTCGGCACCGTTCGTGGTTGCGAGTTGTCGTGCCTCTCGCGCTCATCGCCCTAGCAACCTCGGGTGCCGCCTGGTCACCCCGGTTCGACCTATCGCTCAGCTCTGGCACGTGGAGTGCCCCGGGTGGCATCAACAGTGGGCTCCTCCTCTGGTACGACGCCGCAGAGGCGGGAACCATGGCGCTCGCGCCGCGCCTTCGCTACTGGTTCGACAAGTCGGGCCAAGCGCAACACGCGCCCGTAAGCGCAGGACCATATCAACCCTACCCAACGGTGACAGCGGGGGTGACCGGCCTGCAGTTCAGCGGTGCGGCAGTGCAGCTACCAACGGCCATCCCTCTGGAGCCAATGACAGTGATGATCGTCTTTCGGCACAGCAACGATGGGCTCAGCCATCCGCTCATGGGGAGTCGGACGCGCTTCTCTGGTATCACCATGGAGTTCGGTCGCCTACGGATGTACAGCAACGGTCAATCGGTAGGCGCCACAACCGCTCGTACTGCCACCGGGCTGACCATCACCACCGTGCGCACCGCCGCAGGTGCGGCTGACGGCTTTCAGTACAACGGAGGTGCGGAGACGTCGTTCAACATCACCACGACAGAGAGCATGAATTGGATCGGCGGGATGTTCGTTGCTGGGACATCAAAGTACTTCGTCGGCACCATCATGGAGGTGGTGATTTGGGGAAGGTCGCTTTCACCGAGCGAGCTGCAGGCGGCACACCGCGCACTTGGTGCAAAGTGGGGGATCAGCGTCCCTTGAGCAGCCGACGAGGGAGTCCAACGGCTACCTTCCCGATCAGCGCGAGACCGGCGGCGCCGCCGAGCGCGTAGGGAACAGCAATCGTTAGTAGGTACTGTGGCCACTTGGTTGGCCAGAAGAGCAGCGCAACGGCGCCGAGTCCAAGCCAGATTGCATAGACCGGTCGATTGCGTGCAAGTGGCACAAGGCCAATAAGCGCCAGCAGAAGCATCCAGGTGTCGAACTTCACGAGGAAAATGTTCTGGTCGTCGTGCCATGGCACCGACTGCATCAGCCAGATCAACTGTTGCCACGCTGGGAAGCCAGTCGATTGAACCTGCTCGCTTGCGGCGTACTCTGGGTGATAAGCGGCGCTCGCGATCAGCCGACCGATTGGGTCGCTCCACAGGTACGGATTCACCGCAAAGAAGGCGAGCGCAGCGATAGCGCTCCAGCCAAGCGCATCCTTGAGCCTGAGTGTCTCGCCGCGTCGCGTGCGACGGAGGCGATCGACAACGATCGCGAGGCCGGCAATCGCATACGGATACTTGGCGCCGACGGCGAGGCCAATGCCAATTGCAGAGGCGATGTAGGCGAGCCGCCGACGACGTGCACTAGAGATACCGCGTGCGAACTCGTAGAGCGCCACGCCTAGCAGTGAGAAGAGGAGCGGCACCGATTCGAGCATCACTTGGCTGGTGTACTTGATGACCCAGGTGCTCGTCGCAAGAAAGACCCCTGCAACCGGGCTGACCAGCGCCAAGGCGGTGACGGCGACTATACCGAACGCTACCTCCATGCGGCGTACTGCAGCCAGCGTTGGCCGATGCATCAGCTCGTAGGGGTTGGCTGTGACGCGGAGCTCTGGGATGCGCTGAATCGGCTCCATGCCGAGCATCACCGACGCGATCAGCATCTTCACAAACTGCGGATGCTCAATTCGGTAGTTTTCCTCAAGCAAGATCGTAGGATTGCCAGTGCGAATCTCGTCGGCCAAGATCTGTCCGGCACGCATGTAGTCATCTTCATCGAAGTCGATCGGGAGTCGCGCCGCCTGCTGGTGCAGGAGCAACGAGAGGGCGGTGATCAGTCCGACAGCGCCGAGCCTAAGGGCACGCGCCGAGCGGGTCACGCGGATAGCTTTACGGCCGAGGCCGTATCGAGCAGCCATGTCGCCGTGGGGATCAGCGCCGCCTTTGCTGGTACGTCGGCCACTGCGTTGGAGTCGCTGAAGATGCGCGCGAGTGCATCGGCCTTGCCGGCGCCTGGAGCGAGGGCAATCACCGCGCGTGCACTGGCGAGCACGCCGAGCGAGAAGGAGAGGCGCGGCACGTGCGGCTCGATGTGCGTTGGAGCTGGAACCCCCGCGGCGACCGGCGCCCGCTCGAGCGCAAGCGGTGAGCCAGGGAAGACGCTCAGGCAGTGCCCATCGCCGCCAATGCCGATGAGCAGCAGGTCGAAGATGGGGAAGCCCGTCGGCGTGTGCGGCACCCCAGCGGATCGCAGCTCCTCGAGATAGGCGCTTACCGCGGTTGGCGCATCGGCTGCAGTCGTGGGCCAGGGATGAACCGCGCTGGAGGCGAGTCGTGAGAGGGCACCATCGGCGCCCGCGCTCAACAACTGGGCGTCGAGCGGGGTGACGTTTGAGAGCGGGTCAGCACGTGGCACGAAGCGGTCATCACCGAACCAGATCTGAGTTTGCGCCCATGGCATTCGGTCGGCTCGTGAGGGTTCGCGCAGGGCGCGATAGAGCGCCGCAGGAGTTGAACCCCCCGTTGTGCAGAGATGAAAGACGCCGCCAGCAGCAACGGCGGCAGTCGCCGCCTCGATGATCTGGTCCGCAGCTGCCTCCGCAACGCCCTCGGCGTCGACGAGCACGCGAACCGTGGGGAGACTCATCCGATCAGCGCGCTCATGGTTCGAAGGATCGCTGGTGAGAGAGGATCAACTTCGCCATATTCAAGTGACTCACTTAGCAGTGTCGCCTCGGTCCAACGAGGTGCCTGGAATGTTCGCTCATGCACCACCTTCCCGTTGATCTTGACGATCGCACGGGTTGAGGTGGAATCAGCACGCACCTCAAGATCGAAGTGATCACCTCGCCGATCAGCCACAATGCGTACCGCGATGGTTGTGCCAGCGCCGAGCACCGACTCAACGGGGTTCAACTCAACGGAAATTGCGTGACGCTGCGGGTCATGCAGCTCAGCACGCCACCCTGGGCCCTCTCCTACGTGCAGTGGCGTCTTGATAGAGGCCTTTAGTCGTGAGGCGAGCCACGCCACGTGATAGGCGGGGCGCACAACGTTGATCGACGCGCTGGAGCCCTTTCCACCTGAGTAGTCGATGGAGACCTTGTTGATAGCACTTAGGAATGGGGTCGCCGACTCGTCGTCAAACATCGTGGCGATAGAATCGCGCCAACGCCCTTGGCGAAGCAGTGCGAAGTCGGTGAGTGCGACACCGGCGCTCTCCGCTGCGGCGAAGAGGCTTTGAATGGTTGCGAGGCCGTCGTTCGGTTGCGTTGCACCATCAATGATCACGCGGTCAACACCGCGCAAGAGTTGTCGAACGTCGTTCTCGGCTGCGTTTACTGGGGCATCCCACCAAAGTAACGTCGGTAGATCATGGAGAGAGAGCGGTGGCACGATGCTGGCGAGGTGATGCGCCGCAGGTCCTCCCACATCAATCCAGAGTAGCTCCGTGCATGCCGAGGTTCCATCACCGCGTGGCGTAACGGCGCAAAACACTTCAAGACGTGCGGCGAACGTGGCGGGACCTTCTGGATCACGCGGAACAATGAAGAGGGTGCGCGACGGGTTGCGCGGCAGCGTTGCCAAGATGGAGGCCGCGTGCGTAGCACGCTCTGCGCCGTTGGCAACAACGGCGAGATTCATCACGCCGGTGCGCACTGCAATCGGCTCGGCCGTGGTTGCGTCGGTAGGCGAGTCAGAGACTAGGAATCGGCGCGTCTCGCTGCTCGCCCAGAGTTTGGCGAGGAGTGCGTCAGCTTCAGCAACGGTCGTGGCGCTCGAAGACCAACGGAGTGACGAAGCGAGGATGGAGTTGAGGCTCATCGGTGTCGCGCCTCTGCCAGCTTAGAGGCGGCGCCAGCGGCGCCCCTCTCGGGTGAGTAGCTCGTCTGCGGCCTCGGGGCCCCAGGTGCCCGATGTGTAGTTCGGCATCTCTGGCTCGGCGCCGGCGATCCAGGCATCGATGATTGGGTCAACGATGCGCCAGGCCGCCTCGACCTCATCGGCGCGCGTGAAAAGTGACGCGTCGCCCAACAGTGCGTCAAGGATCAGCGTCTCGTAGGCGTCGGGGCTCTCCACCGTGAAGGCTGAACCGTAGGCGAAGTCCATGTTCACTGGGCGAACATCGATCCCTAGACCAGGGACCTTCGCCGCGAAGCGCATGAGGATTCCCTCATCAGGTTGAATGCGAATGACGAGGAGGTTCGGCTCCGGCTCATCGCCGACCGTGGGGAAGAGGCGCTGTGGAACATCTTTGAACTGGATAGCGATCTCGGTGGCTCGCTTTGGGAGGCGCTTTCCGGCGCGTAGATAGAAGGGGACGCCAGCCCAACGCCAATCGTCAATCTCGAGGCGTGCCGCAACAAATGTTTCGGTTTCGCTGGCAGGGTCAACCGCCGGTTCACTGCGATAGGCAGACGTCTCTGTCGCCCCAACCCAACCTGGGCCGTACTGGCCGCGAACCACCGACTGATCAACCTTCTCAACGGGGATCGGTCGAATGGCGCGGAGTACCTTCACCTTCTCGTCGCGCAGAGCATCGGCCTCGAGATTTGCCGGCGGCTCCATGGCCACCAGCGTCAGCAACTGCAGCAGGTGGTTCTGCAAGATGTCGCGCAGTGCCCCAGTCTCTTCGTAGAATGCGCCGCGCCCCTCAACACCGATCGACTCGGCGACCGTGATCTGCACATGGTCGATGTAGCGGCGGTGCCAGATCGGCTCAAAGATCAGGTTGCCGAAGCGGAAGATCAGGATGTTGCGCACCGTCTCTTTACCGAGGTAGTGGTCGATGCGATAGACCTGCGACTCGCGGAAGACTTTGCCAACCTCGCGGTTGAGCTTGACCGCCGTCTCAAGGTCGCGGCCGAACGGCTTCTCGATGACGATGCGGCGCCAACCGCCATCGGCGGTCTCGTGATCGAGGCCTGCAGCACCAAGGCTTCGCACAATCTCTGGGAACGATGAGGCCGGTGTCGCGAGGTAGTAGAGGCGATTCCCATCGGTGCCGGACTCGGTGTCAATAGCGTCGAGCTTGGTCGCCAACGACGCGTATGCCGCTGGCTCGTCAAAACCACCCTGGTGATAAGTGATGCGCGCAGCGAACGTTGCCCATCGCTCTTCGTCTACTGGGGTAATCCGCGCATGCTTATCGAGTGAGGCGCGCAGTGCGGTGCGGATCTCCTGATCACTAAACGAACGTCGGCCGAAGCAGACGAGTGCGAATCGCTCTGGGAGAAGATTGCCAACCCATAGGTGGAAGAGCGCCGGGACAACCTTGCGGTGCGCGAGATCACCCGTTGCACCAAAGAGAACCACCACATGCGGATCAGGCACGCGCTCGATGCGCAGCCCGGCTCGCAGTGGGTTCTTCGCCCCCTTCTTCGCCGCAGGCTTCCGCGTCTTCTTGCCGAGTCGAAGATCGCGAATTGTTGCGTGCCCCTCAGGGGGCGTTTGTGGGCTCACTCCGACTTCACCGAGTGGCCACCGAACTGATTGCGCAGCGCGGCGAGTACCTTTGCTGAGTACGAGTCGTCCTGACGTGAACGGAAGCGTGTCAGCAGGGAGAGGGTGATGAGCGGCGCTGGCACATCAAGGTCGATCGCCTCCTGAACCGTCCAGCGGCCTTCGCCGGAGTCGGCTACCCAGCCCTTGATCCCCTTCAGGTCGCTCCCCTCGGCGCGGAAGGCGCGCGCCGCCAGCTCAAGGAGCCAGCTACGAACGACTGAGCCCTGCATCCAGAGATCGCTCACCTTGGCGAGGTCAAGCTCGTAGCGCGACTTCGCAAGGATCTCAAACCCTTCGGCGTATGACTGCATCATTCCGTACTCGATGCCGTTGTGGACCATCTTTACGTAGTGACCAGCGCCTGAGCCGCCACAGTGCATGTAGCCATCCTTTGGCGCAAGCGTGATAAAGATCGGCTCCAGCGCCTTCACTGGTGCGGCGTCACCGCCGACCATCATGCAGTAGCCGTTCTCCAGGCCCCACACACCACCCGAAGTTCCAGCGTCGATGAAGTGAATACCGTGACCAGCGAGCTTCTCGTGTCGGCGAATGGTGTCGTGGAAGTTTGAGTTCCCCCCGTCAATGATGGTGTCGCCCTTGGCGAGGAGCGGGATCAGCTCGTCGATCATTGCCTCGGTGGCATCGCCGCTTGGCACCATGACCCAAACACGCTTCGGGGACGTCAGGCTATCAACCAGCTCCTTCACGGTATAGGTTGGCTTGGCACCCTCCTTGGCGACCTCATCGGTCTTCTCGCGGGAGCGGTTCCAGATCGCGACATCGTGTCCGTTGCGGACCAGTCGCTTCACCATGTTGGCGCCCATCTTGCCGAGGCCGATAAATCCGATCTGCATGTTCTCCCCCTTCACTATTAGTGGCTGTATAACCCGATGCTAGCGAACTGCGAGCACCCGTTCGATGAGCGCGGTGAGGCGCGTGAGCCCAGCGTCTGGGTCGTTGCCCAGGTGCACTCGCAGCACGGGGAGTCCGTGGTCTGCCAGTGAGCGCACATCCCCGAGCGCCTGAGCGTCAATCAGCTGACCGAAGCTATACGGCCGCCCCGGAATTGCGAGATCGTGGGGGTGCCCCGCCACGATCTGTAGGAACCAGCCGATCGGCGCCCCACCCTTATGGAGTTGGCCCGTGGAGTGCAGGAAGCGCGGCCCGATGCCGACGGTGGTGGCTCGCCCGGTCGCGTCGCGTAGGGCGAGGCGCAACCTGGTGAGCGCCGCGCTGCGCGCCGGCGTGCTGGCGATATACGCCTGAATGCCGATGTAGCCGTTGGCACGGAGTCGATCAAGCTGGCCGGCGATGAGCCGCTCTGCATCATCGGCGAATGCGGCGGGGAGCGTGTCATCGGCCCAGATCTGCAAACCATCAACTGAGCACTTTGCTGGCAACTCTGGAAGCGCACCGCTCGCCGCAAGTTCGGCAAGCACATTTGCGGTGTTGGTCTTCGACTCAGTGACGTTCGGCTCATCAAATGGATTGATGTTCAGCACGGCGCCAGCAAATGCCGTTGCTACCTCCCAGCGCACGAACTCCCCACCAATGTCAATGCGATCGTTGAGCGTCCACTCCATGACTGGGTGACCCGCTGCGGCGAGTGCGTCGAGCCGTGCGTCAACGGCGGAGCCATCGGCGCAGCGTGGCGCAACGCCGCCATCCAACTTGATGCGAACGAAGAGTCGATCATCGCCGTAGGCGGTGACGGCGCCGAGCGGCTCGCCATCAACGGGCACCACACCAACTCCGTGCTTTCCAGTGCTCTCTGCGACGAGCTGTTCTGCCCAGGCGCCGAAGCCATCAATCGGTTCGTCGACGATGAGCGTCATCTTGTCGCGACCCTCACGCGCCAGTGCGCCCATGATGCAGCCGAGGGCGAGTGCGTGATTCCCCGCTGGCTCTGGATCGCGGCTCTGTGCGATCGCTGCGCTCCCCGATGCGAGGAGTGGATCAAGATCAATCCCGAGGAGTGCCGCAGGGACAAGGCCAACGAAGCTGAGCGCCGAGTAGCGGCCACCAATGTCGGCGGGATTCAAGAAGAGACGACTGGTGTCAACCACCTTCGTAACTCCGTCAACGCACGGAGACGGGTCACTGATGGCAGCGAAGTTTGCCGTTGGCTCCTGTGCGGAGCCGCTTACGGCGAGTTGCTGCTTATTCAACTCGTACGCGTATGCGGCGAAGGAGAGCGTCTCCGTCGTGGTGCCTGACTTGCTCGCGAGCAGGTAGTAGCTGCTCTCTGGCTTCAGCCCAGCGACCGCAGTTCGCACCGCCTCAGGGTCGGTCGAGTCGCAGATACGAGCCTTCCCCCAGTCGGTGATGTCGGAAAAGGCTCGTGCGAGCACCTCAGGGGCAAGCGACGAGCCGCCCATGCCAGCAACGACAAAGTCGGTGACGCGGGTGGCGGCGCCAGTAACGGGCGACTCGCCGAACGCTTCCAGCGCTGGGATCTCCGTAGTGAAGTGTTCAGGGGCATCGAGCCAACCGAGACGATTCGCAATCTTCTCTTGCACGTCGGCATCGCTGCTCCACAGTGAAGTGTCACGTGCAGCGAGTCGCACGGCCCATTCGCCGGCGCGAGCGCGTTCGAACGTGCTTTCGATTGCGGCAAGGTCTGAGGCTCGGCCAATACGCGCGCGGAACGGGAGTCGTGGTTCGCTGCTCATGACTGCTCCTCTTCAATATCGGCGACCTTGGCCGTGCGGCGGAGGTATCGCTCTTCGCTACTCGGCTCGGACTGCAAGAAGGCGGCAAGCGTTTCGAGCGCCGTCTCAAGGGTAATCAGGTTCGCGCCGAAGGCGAGTACGTTCATGTCGTCATGCACCACGCCTTGGCGCGCAGATGCTGGATCGTGTGCGATTGAGGCGCGAATTCCGTGGAACTTATTCGCGGCGATCGTGACGCCGATCCCTGAGCCACAAATCACCAGACCCCGATCGGCCTGGCCGGCGAGCATGCGCTCCGCAACCGCGCGTGCAGAGTCGGGGTAGTCGTCGGTCGGGTCACTCCCGTCGCCACCAAGGTCGGCAACGCTCCAGTCGGGCGCGATCTCTGCAACGCGGGCAACGATTTCCGCCTTGAGAGCGGCTCCGGCGTGGTCGGCGGCGATGGCGAGTCGGCGACCCACCTCAGCGAACCTGATGCCCATCGTGCAGGTGCGGCGTCGGAACGACACCGTGCACCGTGCCTGCAAGCACGCCCCTGGCGATCTCCACGATGCGCTCTGGGGTAAAGCCGAACTCTTTGAAGAGGGTTGGCGCAGGCGCCGATGCGCCGAAGCGGTCCATCGCAATGATGGCGCCGTCGGTGCCTGACCAGCGGTCCCAACCAAGGCTGACACCCGCCTCAATGGCAACGCGTGCACGAAGCGCAGTTGGCAGTACCGACTCGCGGTACGCCGCATCCTGCTCGCCGAAGAGTTCCGGGCAGGGCATCGAGACAACGCGTGTTGGAGTGCCGGCGGCCTCAAGCTGCTCAGCCGCCGCAACGGCGAGGTGCAACTCTGAGCCCGTCGAGATCAAGATCATCTTCGCGGCGCCCGTTGCCTCGCGAAGCACATAGGCACCGCGTCGCACGCCGGCTGCTGCGCCTGTGATGGAGCCAGCAAGCACCGGCAACTTCTGTCGGGTGAAGGCGAGCACCGTTGGCGCATGTCGTCGTTCAACGGCAACGCCCCACGCCGCTGCCGCCTCGTTTGGATCGCCAGGGCGGAAGAAGCGCACGTTTGGAATCGCACGCAACGCGGCGTAGTGCTCAACTGGCTGGTGTGTTGGTCCATCTTCACCAAGACCAATCGAGTCATGCGTGAAGACGAAGATGCTGCCGAGGTTGGCGAGCGCTGCGAGGCGCAGAGCGCCGCGCAGGTAGTCGCTAAACGTCAGGAACGTTGCAACGAACGGAATGAGCCCACCGTGATACGAGATGCCGTTTGCAATTGCGCCCATCGCATGTTCGCGCACGCCGTAGCTAATGTTGCGACCCGACTCGGTCGCGGTGAACCTGCCACCACCATGGATGTCGGTGAGGTTTGACTCCGAGAGGTCGGCGCTGCCGCCGATCAACTCTGGAAGCACTGCGCCGAGCGCTGAAATGCTCGACTGGCTGACGTTGCGTGTTGGCGCATCACCACCAAGCTCGTACTTCGGTAGTGCGCTCTCCCAGCCGGCCGGAAGCGTTCCCGCCATGCGGCGCTGCAGTTCAGCGGCCTCGGCAGGGAAGGCGTTGGCGTAGGCGAGGAGCTTCTTCGTGTGCTCAGCAACCAGGGTTGCACCGTGATCGCTGCGCTCCTTATAGAGGGCGGCAACATCGGCGGGCACCGCAAAGGTTGCCTCTGGGTCAACGCCATACGCTGACTTGGTCAGTTTCACCTCATCAGGACCGAGTGGTGCGCCGTGTGACTTCTGGCTCCCCGCCTTGTTCGGTGAACCGAAGCCGATGATGGTTCGCACTGCGATCAGGCTCGGTCGCTCATCGGCGATCGCCCAATCAATGGCGCGATCGATGGCTTCGATGTCGTTGCCCTCTTCTACGCGCGCGGTGTGCCAGCCGTAGGCATCAAATCGCTTCAGCACATCCTCTGACCAGGCGGTCGAGGTTGGCCCGTCGAGCTGAATCAGATTGTCGTCCCAGAGGTAGATCAACTTGCTGAGCTTCAAGTGCCCAGCGAGCGACGCGGCCTCAGAGGCGATCCCCTCCTGGAGGTCACCGTCGGAGACGATCGCGAACACGCGGTGATCAATCACCGTGTGTCCTGGGCGGTTGAACTCTTCGGCGAGGCGGCGCTCTGCGATGGCCATCCCAACGCCGTTCGCGAACCCCTGGCCGAGTGGGCCGGTGGTCGCTTCGACGCCGGCGGTCAAGCCGAACTCTGGGTGCCCAGGGGTGAGCGAGCCCCACTGGCGGAACGCGCGAAGGTCATCAAGGGTCAAGCCGTAGCCGGCGAGATGAATGAGTGAGTAGAGGAGTGCGCTCGCATGTCCGTTGGAGAGAACGAAGCGATCGCGATTGAACCAGTTTGGCGTTGACGGTGCGTGTCGAAGGTGGCGTGACCAGATGGTGTGCGCCATCGGTGCACAGCCCATCGGAGCGCCAGGGTGTCCGCTGTTCGCCGCCTGTACCGTATCAATGGCAAGGGTGCGAATGGTGGTGACGGCCGACTGGTCGAGGCGCTGATCCATGGGTCTCTCCATCCATCAATTCGGCAGGTGAGCCGTCGGCGCGGAGTTGAACACGTGCGCCACGGAGCTGCAGGGAGATTGTAGACTCCCTCCACTTGCGCCGTTGCAACCGAGTGGCAACGTGGAACCACCCCGCCCAAGGAGGAGCTATGTCGGGATCTACCTCGCCTGCCGCCGTTCAGGCCACTGGGATCGGCCGTGTCTTCAATGCGAAAGGTGGTCCTGTCACGGCGCTAGACGGCATCGACCTGCGCATTGAGCCGGGTGAGCTCTTCGGGGTGCTTGGCCCTAACGGCGCGGGGAAGAGCACGCTGATCAAGATTCTGAGCACCCTTCTCCTTCCGAGCACCGGATCTGCTTCGATCTTCGGCCTGGATGTCGTTACCGAGACGGCACGCGTGCGCCGGATCATGAACCTGGTCGCTGGCGGCGACTTCTCGGGGTACGGGCTGCTGACCGTTCGAGAGCAGCTGGCGATGTTTGCTCAGTTCTACGGCTTGCCATATCGCGAAGGGATGGCAAAGGTTGACGCGCAGATCGCCTCATTCGGCATTGAAGAGATTCGCGACCGAAAGATCAGCGCCCTCTCAACGGGCCAGCGTCAGAAGTTGAACTTTGCGCGATCGTTCTTGAACGACCCATGGATCCTCTTCCTTGATGAGCCAACGATCGGTCTCGACGTTTCTGCCGCGCGCGACGTGCGCGATAGAGTACGCGCCTTTCAGGCAGAGCAGCCCGGTCGAACCGTTCTTCTCACCACGCATTACATGGCCGAGGCAGATGAGATGTGTGATCGCATCGCTATCGTTGATCACGGGCGCATCTTGGCGCAGGGGACACCAACGGAGCTGAAGCGCATGGTGCAGAAGGATGCACTCTTTGTCGTTGGAATTGACGTACTCCCTGCATCAATGTCGTTGGACTCGTTGCGCGGGCTCCCTGGCGTGGTCTCCGTCGCGGCGCGAGATACTGATGGTAGCGACGCCTCTGGAGTCGGATCGCCCATGCTCCGCCTTGCCATCGGCCTTAAGGAAGACGCTGCTCTTGGCGGCGTGATTAGTGCGCTCGCCGCAGGCGGCGCGCACCTGCAGGAGATCTCAAAGAGTGAACCAACCCTAGAAGAGGTCTTCGTGCAACTGGTTGGTCGCGGGATCAGCGAATCCGATGAGGTGAGCGATGGGGAGTAGCGTCGTTGGCGCAGAGGCCACCGCCCTCATCTCGCGAATTCATGAGGAGACCTCGTGGAGCCTCGGTCGACGATTTCGGCACGCATTCGTTTCGGTGGTGGCCCGCGCCTATCCACGTGTGATCGGTGCAGCGCGCGAACCGTCATGGCTCTTCTTCGATCTTGTCTTCCCGATTCTTGGCATGTGCTCGATCGTCTTCCTGCTCCGCTCCCGCGGGGTGGATGAGGCGTGGATCGCCTCCACCATCTTGGCGACCGCACTCCTCTCTTTCTGGATCTCTGTCGTGTGGATGATGGGGGCACAGTTCCACTGGGAGCGCGACTCGGGGAATCTCCTCCTCTACATCACCGCCCCCGTCGGCCTCGGCGCTATTGCCCTCGGCATGGCGATCGGCGGGGCGCTCGGCGTGGTCATTCGGGCGGTGATCATTACCGTGGCAGGCGTGCTCCTCTTCGGGGCAAAGTACCAGGTGGCCGATCCGTTCCTGCTTGCGCTGGTCATCTTCGCGGGGGTGGCGGCGATGTATTCGCTCGGCGTCTGTCTCTCGTCAATCTTCCTCATCTCCGGCCGCGAGGCAGATCATCTCGGGAGCCTTTTGAACGAGCCGATGCAACTACTCGGCGGCGTCTACGCACCCGTACGTTCCATGGGCACGGTTGGTGTGGTCGCACTCGGCATCTTGCCGCTCGCTCCAGCGATTGACGCGCTGCGCCAAGTTGCGGTGCCACAGCTTGCTGCAACGGGAATTCTGCCTGTCGGCGTGGAGTTGCTGATTCTCTTGGTGATGACCATTGTGTTCGGCGTGATCGGACGCCTGCTACTCGCCCACATTGAACGCATCGGTCGCTCTGGTGGAAAGTTGTTGGCACGTGCCGATTAGCGCGGGTTCCGCACCAGAGGTGCGCCCATTCGGTCCGCTGCGTGGCTCTGCTGCCGACGCTGCACGCTCCCTTGTCGCCTCGGCGCGACTTGCGTGGGCGATTGAAGGGAATTGGGCCGAGCCAATCTATCTTGCTGCGTTTCTCATTGTTCGGCCACTTGCGTTCCTTGGCCTCTTTCTCACCGTGCTTAGCATCGGCGGAACTCTGAACGTCGCGACGATCGGGTTTGTGGTGATGGGTCAGGCCGTTTTCCAAATCGTCAGCGCTGCGCTGGAGGGGCCAACGCATGCACTGCTTGACGATCGCGAGCGCTATCGCACGATCCGTTACATCTTTGCAACGCCGTCATCCCTGCTCCCCGTGTCGATTGGTCGGTCGTTGGTCAAGGCGAGCATCGCCGGGTTTAGTGCGCTGATTGTCATCGGTGCAGGAGTCTTGCTCGGTGTGCCGATGCGCGCGGGTGGTCCCGACCTACTGCTTCTTATGGCGGTGCTCCCGCTTGGACTTCTCTCCGTTGTTGGGTTGGGCATTGTGCTCGGTGGAGTTTGCGTGCAGCTGCGCAATGATGCCTGGGCCTACCCGCAGGCGGTCTCATCGACCGTATTCTTGCTCTGCGGCGCGATCTTCCCGCTCGAGGTGCTTCCAGGCCCAGTGCAAGGCATTTCGGCGGCACTCCCCATCACCTGGTGGATAGAGGGGTTGCGACGCGCGCTCCTCGGCACCACATCACCAGGTATCCTCGGCTCCATGCCCACGAAGGAGCTCCTGCTCATCCTTGCCGCGGGCACCGTCATCATTTGGCTTCTCTCGCCACGACTCTTTGTGGCAGGAATCGATCGTGCCCGTGAAAAGGGGTATCTCGACCGGAATACCGCGTCGTGAGCCGCGCTCCGCTGAGCATCCGCGCTGTGGCTGAACTCGGCGTGCTCGTCGCCATGGCGACCTGGGCCATCAACTTCACTGTGGTGAAAGCGGCGGTGCTTGCGTGGCCCGTTCTGCCATTCTCTGCTGTCCGCATCACCACCGCTGGCGTATTGGTTCTCGGCTGGGCGTTCCTGCGCGGCGCCAACATTCGTATGGCGCGGCGCGACCTGCTCGCAGCCGCACTCTTTGGTGTGATCGGCCAGGGCGTCTATCAACTTCTCTGGGCGGGCGCGTTCGGCACCATTAATGCTGGCACGAGTGCGCTTCTGATTGCGGTCACCCCGTTTCTGACGGCGATCCTGGCCTCACTACTGCGCATCGATCCGCTGAAGCCTGCGGTTGCCCTGGGCGGCATCATTGCCTTTGCCGGCGTTGTGGCCGTTGCCCTTGGCGAAGGGGCGGGTGCATTTGGCGGTGAGACGGCCGGCGTGTTGATGACACTCGCCGCCGCCGTCTGTTGGGCTGTTTATCTGCTTGCTGGGGCACGCGTGATTCCACGCGTTGGCGCAATAGCCTGGACCGCCTGGAGCATGATCTTCGGTGGAGCTGCGCTCTTCATCACCGCGATCGCCGACGGTCAATTCGATGGGCTTGCTGCGCCACCACCGGTCGCCATCTTCGGCTTGGTCTTCTCAACGATCGGCTCAAGCAGCTTGGCCAACGTCTTGTATTTCACAGCTGTGCCGATCGTTGGCGTCTCACGCGTCGCCAGCTTCCAACTACTGGTGCCGTTCCTCGCCGTCGTAGTCTCGGCCGCCGTGCTCAGCGAGGCCCTTGAGCCGATCCAAGCGTTCGGCGGCGCACTCATCCTTTTGGGGATCTGGGCAGGGCGCCAAACCAGTTCCCCGTTCCGCCGCCGCCTGCGATAGACTCCGTCAGGCTCGTTCGGGAACCCCCGAGCGCCCCACCTTAAGTGTAGGAGGGAGAGCGACCAATGGCGACGAAGTTCGTATTCGTCACTGGTGGCGTCACCTCCTCCCTCGGCAAGGGAATCACCGCCGCCTCCGTCGGTCTCCTCCTCAAAGCGCGTGGTCTGCGCATCTCGGTCATCAAGCTTGACCCCTATCTCAACGTTGACCCGGGCACGATGTCGCCGTATCAGCACGGCGAGGTTTTCATCACCGATGACGGCGCCGAGACCGACCTCGACCTGGGGCACTACGAGCGCTTCATTGACGTCAACCTCTCCCAGGCCTCCAATGTCACCACGGGGCGCATCTACTCCACCGTGATTGCGCGCGAGCGCCGCGGCGACTACCTCGGCGGCACCGTGCAGGTCATCCCGCACGTCACGAACGAGATCAAGGAGCGCGTGCTGCGCCTGAGCGGTGATGATGTTGACGTCGTGATCGTTGAGGTGGGCGGCACCGTCGGCGATATCGAGTCACTCCCGTTCATTGAAGCGATTCGGCAGCTCAAGAAGGATGTCGGCCGTGGAAACTCGCTCTATCTGCACGTCACCCTTCTGCCAGAACTGGCCGCCACCGGTGAACTAAAGACGAAGCCAACCCAACACTCAGTGAAGGAGCTGCGCGGCAGCGGCATTCAGCCAGACATCATCATCTTGCGTGCAGATCACCCCGTACCTGATGACGTGCGCGAGAAGATCGCCCTCTTTACCGACGTTGCCGTTGAGGCGGTTGTTCCCGCAACGACGGCGCGCACCATCTACGAGGTGCCACTGCAGTTCGAGAAGTTTGGCCTGGGCGACCTCGTTGTCCGCGAACTTGGCCTTCCAGCAACTACGCCAGACCTCTCGCGTTGGGAGAGACTCGCAGCGGAGATCGTTGCCGAGAAGCCCGCTGTCGAAATCGCCATCGTTGGCAAGTACACCGAACTTCCTGACGCCTATCTTTCAGTCACCGAAGCGCTGCGCCACGCCGGTTGGGCGCACGGCGTTGATGTGCGCGTTCGCTGGGTGAATGCGGAGCGACTCGATGATGCTGAGCCTGCCGTCCTCTCCGCAGAACTCGCTGGAGTGCATGGCATTCTTGTTCCCGGTGGCTATGGGTACCGCGGCATCGAAGGAAAGATTCGCGCCGCGCACATGGCGCGCACCGAGCGCATTCCGTACCTTGGCCTCTGCCTCGGTTTACAGATTGCGGTCATTGACTTCGCACGCGAGGCACTTGGTTCCAGCGATGCGAACTCCACCGAGTTCGACATGTTCACCAAGAACCCCGTGATCGACTTCACCCCTGATCAGCGCGGTGTAGAAGAGAAGGGGGGCACACAGCGCCTTGGCCTCTATCCCGCCAAGCTCACGCCAGGGAGCCGCGCGGCAGCCGTCTACGGCGCTGAGGTGGTGTACGAGCGACACCGCCATCGCTTTGAGGTTGCCAATCGCTTCAAGCCACAGCTCGAGGCGGCTGGTATGCGCTTCACCGGCGTCTCGCCCGACAGCCGACTCGTAGAAATCATTGAACTCGCCGACCACCCCTGGTTCGTGGCGAGCCAATTCCACCCTGAATTCACCAGCAGACCACTTCGGCCGAACCCACTCTTCGACGGGTTTGTTGGCGCCGCCGTGGCTCTACGCGACGGTCGCCTCGCCTCGTACACTCCACGTATGGTTGGGGTGCGCGATGATGAGGCGGCGAAAGCTGAGCGAAATCGTGCCGTCGAGGCCGCCGCCACGAAAGCGGCCAAGCGCAGCAACGGCGCAAACGCGTAATCGCCCATAATCGGGCTAAGACATTCAATATTGAGGGGGCGCTATGAAGTTCTTCTTGGACACCGCTGACATCGAAGAGATCAAGACTGGGATCAAGTGGGGCGTTGTCGACGGCGTCACCACGAACCCGTCGCTCTACGCAAAGGTTGGCGGTTCGTACGAGGAGATCCTAAAGGAGATCTGCAACCTGACGAAGGGTCCGGTCTCGGCGGAGGTGATCAGCGATGACGCCGACGGCATGGTCAAAGAGGGTCTCGCCTTTGCGAAGATCGCTCCGAACATCGTCGTCAAGGTTGCCCTCACGACCGCCGGCCTCGAGGCAATTAGCCGCCTCGCTTCCGAGGGGATCAAGACGAACTGCACGCTGATCTTCACCGCGAACCAGGGGCTCATGGCGGCGAAGGCCGGTGCCTCACTGATTAGCCCATTCGTTGGCCGACTCGACGACATCAACGAAGACGGCATGATCGTGATCCGAGAGCTCGCTGAGATCTTTGCGAACTACGAGGGGCTTGATCACTGCGAGATCCTTGCTGCATCAATCCGCCACCCACGACACGTCACTGAGTCAGCACTGGCGGGTGCGCACGTTGCCACAATGCCGCTCAAGGTGCTTGAGCAGATGACGAAGCACCCACTGACCGATAAGGGGATCGCGATCTTCAAGTCAGACTGGGCAAAGGCAACCTCCGGGAAGTAGTCGTGGGCCCGAATCATCGGGCTCTTGACGAGCGGCAACGGCTGCCGTAGAGTTCTCTCATCCCCCCCGAACTGCACAGCAAGCGCGACGCAGTACCGCGTACCGGGGATGCATTCACCCATAGGTAGAGGAAGGTATTCAACTGATATGAACGACGGACGAAATCGCGGCCCACGACGACCACCCCGCCGCGGCGGACCGAACCCGAATTCAATGCGCATGCCACAGGGCGCACTTCCGGCCGACGTCGAGGTGCTCTCAGAAGCCGACCTTGCCGCCGAGGGGCTCGTCACATTTGCTTCCCTCGCCAACATGAAGGCAACAGAGCTCATTGCTGCAGCGAAGAAGCTCGGCGTCGAAGCTACCCAGCAAGAAGAACTATCCACAGTCATCCAGAAGATCCTCACGGCGCAGGCCGAAGAGCAGGGTCAGATTTGGGCCGAAGGGATCCTTGAAATTGTTGACGATGGCTACGGCTTTATTCGCCGCAATGGCTTACTCCCCAGCGCCGACGATGTTTACGTGCCGTCACCAATGGTGCGCAGACTCGGCCTGCGTCAGGGAGACACGATCGGCGGCGTGATTCGTGCACCGCGCGAGGGTGAGAAGTTCTGGGGGATGCTCCGCGTCGAAATCGTCTCTGGCACCGACCCAGAGTCGGCGCGACGACGACCGCACTTCGGCGACCTCACACCGATTCACCCAATTGAGCTGATCAACCTCGAGACAGTTCCATCGAACCTTTCACAGCGACTGATCAACCTGGTCAACCCACTGGGCAAGGGGCAGCGCGCCCTTATCGTTTCGCCACCGAAAGCCGGTAAGACGAGCCTGCTGAAGCAGATCGCCCAGGGCGTGACTGCGAACTATCCAGAGATCTCCCTGATGGTCTGCCTCATCGGCGAGCGACCAGAAGAGGTCACCGACATGCGCCGCTCCGTGAAGGGCGAGGTCATCTCGTCGACCTTCGACGAGCCAACCGAGAACCACACGCATGTTGCCGAGATGGCACTGGAAATTGCGAAGCGCCGCACCGAGGCCGGTGCCGACGTTGTCGTGTTGCTTGACTCAATTACGCGACTGGCACGCGCCTATAACTTGGCGCTCCCACCATCCGGGCGAACGCTCTCGGGCGGTATCGACCCAATTGCGCTCTATCCACCAAAGCGCTTCTTCGGTGCGGCGCGAAAGCTCGAAGAGGGCGGCTCACTCACCATCATCGGCACCTGCCTCGTCGACACTGGTTCGAAGATGGATGACGTCATCTACGAAGAGTTCAAGGGAACGGGTAACTCCGAACTTGTGCTCGACCGCAAGTTGGCCGAGAAGCGCATCTTCCCGGCGATTGACGTGCAGCGCTCTGGTACCCGCCGCGAGGAACTCCTTCTTGACGAAGGGACCCTGAAGATGGTCTGGACCATGCGCCGAATGCTCTCGGCCGTTGGGGCCAACGAGGGGATTGAGCTGCTCCTGAACCGCATTGCGAAGACGGAGTCAAACGCCCAGTTCCTCGCCTCACTCACGAAGGGAACCGAGGGGTCTAACCCCGCGTAACCCACGCACAAGGCACAGTGTGTGCCAGGTCTTCCGCTCGGCGGCATAGCCGAGGGGTAGACTAAGGCGGAGATCGGAGGCTGCTATGCCAGATGTGAAACGCCAAAAAACGTCTGCCCGTGGATCCATGCATCGCAATGTGCGAGCTGGAAGCCTCTCCTTCCGTCTCGCCGCGGCTATTCGCCGTCGCCTCCTGGCATTCGGATCCTTCTTGGAACGTAGCGGTGAACGCGCTATTCGCCTGAGCCTCTTCCGAGCTGGTGAGTTTCTAAAGCACCCACTCCCACGCCGGATTCGCGTTCACCCCACACTTGCCGCCCGCACTAGCGGAATCGCCGTAGCAGCTATCGCCCATAAAGTCTCCCCAGCCCTCGAGGAGCGGGGGATCCTTCGATTGCTGCGCCGCCGCCGCCGCTCTCTCGAATCTGGGCTACGCAATCTGGGCCGCGAACCAGAGCGAGCAATGCCCGCGGTGATCGCTGGGCTTCTCAGCGTGGCGATTATTGCGAGCCTCCTCCCAGGGCCAACTGTTGACGTTCGCTCGCAGGCGCTGAATGACGCGGGTATGAGCGTCGGAATGGGCGCTGACCTTGAGCAGACGTTTACGACGGAGTGGGGTGGAACGGAAAACCCAGACCGGTTCGCCTCGGATGGCATCACCGAGAACTTCGCCGTGAGCGACGGGGTACTCATTGGAGAGACTGCCACAGAGAGGACCTTCTCAATGCGCGCCACAGAGGTTATTGCGCAGTCCTCTGACCCAGTGGTGGCGACATCGGCAGCGGACGGGCCAATCTTCCTTGACGATGGAACCCTTGAGCTCCCAGCTGCCATCGATATCGTTGTCGCCGACGGTCGTGACCACGTCATCATCCATGTGGTTGCCCGTGGTGAAACCCTCGCCGCGATTGCGAAACGCTACAAGATCACTTCCATGGAGCTGATCTGGTCTAACGGCCTGCAGTCCGCCGACAATCCACCAGTTGGAAAGCGCCTGCGCGTTCCAGACACCCGCGGCATCGTCGTTACGGTGCGCGAGCATGAGACGCTCAAATCGATCGCGTCTAAGTATCGCGTTACGCCATCAACTATTCGTACCTACAACAACCTAAAGACTGCAGACCTTGTCTTGGGCATGGTCCTTGTCCTTCCGGGCGGGCGAGGCGCTGCGCTGCCAACATTTACTCGCCCCGATGGGCTCATCGGCTACACAGGACCGATTCCGTCGGTGTATAGCGGAGTGAAATTCCGCTACCCCGTACCTGGCGGTCGCTACGTACGTGGGTTCACTCGTACACACTTGGGGATGGATATTTCTAACGCTTACGGTGCCCCAATCGTTGCCGCTGGCGATGGCGTCGTGGTCTTCACTGGGTGGCGCAACAACTGCGGTGGATACCAAGTAATCATTGCTCACGGTTCGAACCTCTATACGGGGTACTACCACCTCTCAGGCATCCTCGTGAACACCGGCCAGAAGGTGACGCGGGGAACGCGCATCGGGCGCATGGGCCAAACGGGCTGCGCGACTGGGCCCCACCTGCACTTCGTGGTCTCTCGAGGATTCCCGCTCGCTGGGGCCTCGACGCTCTACAACCCAGCGCGCTTCCTTCCCTAAACCATGTTTCTTGACGTTGTAGAGATCCACCTGGCTGCTGGGCGTGGCGGTGATGGTGCATCGACGATGCGCCGTGAGTCGCATGTACCTCGTGGTGGTCCTGATGGTGGCGACGGCGGCCGGGGCGGCAGCATCTATGTGGCGGTGGATACTGGGCAGACCACCCTGCGCGACTTTGAGGTCAAACGTCGATACGTTGCAGGTGATGCGAGCGGCGGCGGAAACAAGACGTCGCACGGCAAAGCTGGACGCGACCTGGTCATTCGAGTGCCACCTGGCACGGCAATCTTTGATGCAAGGAGTGGTGATCTCATCGCCGACCTTGTCTCGCGCGAGCAGCATGTGTTGTTGGTGCGCGGCGGCCGCGGTGGCCTTGGTAATGCGCACTTCACCACGGCAACCCATCAGGCGCCACGTCACGCGCAGAAAGGGGAGCCTGGAGAGCTGCGCGACGTGCGACTTGAACTTCGTCTAATTGCGGATGTTGGACTCGTCGGGCTACCGAATGCTGGAAAGTCCACTCTGCTCGCGGCACTCACGGCGGCACAGCCAAAGATTGGTGACTATGCCTTCACCACCCTTGAGCCAAACCTCGGCGTGCTCGAACTTGGCATTGACGATGGTCGCCGGCCAACAATCGCCGATCTACCAGGACTGATTGAGGGGGCGTCAATCGGTGCCGGTCTCGGCTTCGCCTTCTTGCGACATGCCTCGCGTACGCGCGTGCTGGTGCACGTGGTCGATGCGTCTACTACCGATCCTGTGCGCGATGCCGCAATCATTCGCACAGAGCTTGAGGCGCACAATCCAGCGCTGCTCGAGAAGACCACGCTGATTGCCCTCAACAAACTGGATCGGCCCGAGGCAAAGGAGCGTGAGGCGGAACTGACCACAGCGTTCCGCGAGCTCGGCTTGCAGGTGCTGCCGATCTCGGCGGCGGGCGGCGAGCGCGGCGAGGGGATCGCTGCGCTGCGCGATGCTTTGGCCGACCTTCTCCCTGATGCAGAGACTCTCTCGTATCCAGCTGAGCCGGCGGGTGTGGTGGTGCACCGCATCAATCCGATCGCCTCAGTTGGCTTTGAGGTTAGCCGCGAGGGCGAGGGATTCCGCGTTCGTGGGAAGGCGATTGAGCGGCTCGTACATCAGACCGACTTTGCTCGCGATGAATCTGCGGAGCGATTCCAGCATGAGCTTGCGCGACAGGGGATTGAATCTGCGCTGCGAAAGGCGGGGTGCCGCAGCGGCGACACCGTCATGATCGGTGAGCTCTCTCTTGAGTGGGATGACCCAGACGACGCATCGCTCCTCAACGCGGCGGAAGAGGCCGAGGCGCTGGAGCTTGATGGCGTTCTCTTGGCCGCAACACCGAACAACGACGGGGAGAGTGAAGGGTGAGCGGCATCGGAATTCTCGGTGGAACGTTCGACCCAATCCACGATGGCCACCTTGCCCTCGGCCAGGCCGCCTACGAGCTGTTGAAACTCGACCACGTACTCTTTGTCCCCGCCGCACGACCTCCGCACAAAGTCGCCGATCGTGTCACCGACCCTGAGATTCGATGTCGCATGGTTCAACTTGCGATCGCCGGGAATCCAGCATTTGAGTTGAGCCGTATGGAGATTGATCGACCCGGCCTTTCGTACACGATCGACACCCTTCGTGCCATTGCGGCGGAACGACGTGAAGCTGGGGCCGCACCAGAGCTCACACTCATCCTCTCTGTTGAGTCGCTCCTCGGATTTCACGAGTGGGAAGATGCAGCCGGGATCCTTGACCTAGCACGCGTTGCAGCACTGCCACGACCTGGCACGCCAACCCCAGACCGAGCCTGGCTTACGCGTCACTTCCCAGGACGCGAGGACCGCTTCCTCTATCTCGACGGATTCCATCTTTCGCACGCGAGCCGTGAACTGCGGGCGTTGGCGGCACGCGGACGGTCGCTGCGATATCTCGTTCCCGACGCTGTCGCTGACTTGATTCGACGTGAGGGGCTCTACCGCGGTCGACCTGAGTTGGTACTTGAGCGCCCTGTTGAAGTGGAAGATGTGCCCGTTGATCCTGCCTCGTAATCGCGCACCCGGTAGTGCGGTACGCTGAGGTCATGTCAACGAAACAGCACAGTGCCATTGAGCCACACGATCTTGCGCGAAAGGTTGCCCTCCTTGCGGAAGAGAAGAAGGCGGCCGACATCCTTGTGCTTGACGTGAGTAGCCTCACCACCGTTACCGAGGCATTTGTGATTTGCACTGGTGGCTCGGAGCCACAGCTTGCCGCCATCACCGAGAGCATCGTCAGTGGCATGGCAGAAGAGGGCATCATTCCGGCTCACCGTCATCGCGCCGCCGCCTCTCACTGGATCGTCTTGGACTACGGCAGTGTGATCGTGCACATCTTCACGCCGCCAGAGCGCGACTTCTACAAGCTTGAACAGCTCTGGTCTGATGCGAAGGTGCTCGTCCGAATCCAGTAGCGCTACTTCGGGAGGAGACTCTTCACAATTCGATTGATGTCGCTCTGCCGTGGGCGCCAACCCAGCTGACTCTGCGCCCGCGAAATATCAGCCACGAGGCGTGGCGGATCGCCGGCGCGACGGGGGCGCTCCTGCACCTCTATGCGTGCACCAGAGGCCTTCTCAATTGCCTTGATCGCCTCACGAATACTCGTGCCCGCACCGCTCCCGATGTTCAGGGCGGTGAACCCTTGGCCCCCTTCAGTGGCAACCTTTTCGGTCGCGGCGACGTGCGCTGCCGCAACGTCGGCAACGTGCACATAATCACGGATGGCGGTGCGATCCGGTGTGGTGTAGTCGCTCCCATACAGTTCAAACGGCACCCCAGTTTGGGCAGCGTTCATGAGGCGTGGCAGCAGGTGCGTCTCTGGGTGATGGCGTTCAGAAACATGCTCCGTTGCACCCGCCACATTGAAGTAGCGCAACGCGATCGCAGTGAGTCCATGGGCTGCGGCGTAGGCGCGGAGCACCTGCTCGAAGGCGGCCTTCGTTGCCCCATACGGGTTGACCGGTGCAAGCGGAAGCTCCTCATGGAGCACGTTCGATGAAGAGGCGCCATACACCGCAGCGCTAGAAGAGAAGATCAGGCGCTTCACACCAACGGCAATCGCGGCGTCGAGCAGAGCGATGCTGCCGACAAGGTTCGTCTTGAAGTACCGCTCTGGCTGCCCCACGCTCTCGGCAACAATGCTCAGCGCGCCAATGTGCAAGATCGTGTCAATCCGGGCGTCGCGCAGCAGGCTCTGCATGCGATCTCCATCGGCGAAGCTGCCCACAACCGAGGAGGCCTCATTTGGGATCGTGTCGGCGTGCCCCGTAGAGAGGTCATCAAGGATGACGACACGATGTCCAGCGGCGATCAGGGCAATGGCGCTTGCAGCGCCGATGTACCCAGCCCCACCAGTTACCAAAATCGTACGTTGCTCGAGCGTCATACCGAGAGTTTACGCGATGGTATCTCACCCCTCCTCTGCGACGACCCTCTCGCTCCAAGTGAGGAGATCACCTTCCGTGTTTGCCACGCGGCGATGAGCTACGTCATCAACGAGTCGCGCGAGGAGTGCGGCGACCCACGGTCCCGGCGTACGACCGTGGCGCGCCACCAGCTGGTCGCCCCCAACGGCGAGATCACTCGCTGCTGCGGGGAGCTGCTCCTCATCAGCCTGAACGCAGGTGCGCAGGAGCCTGGCGGCACCGCTACCAGCCCGACCGTTCGCAACGCGGCGACGAATCTGCCGAGCGGCGTCTCGGGGATCGCCAGTAGCGGCGGCGGCTACGATACGAAGTGCTGCCCCATCATCGAGACCGCGCTCGGCCATCTTCTCCGCAGCGGCAACGGCGCGATCAAGGGTGCGTATCTGCTGGATTGCCGCAATCGTTGCTCGTGGCCGACGCCACGATTCAAGGAGTGCTGCAACATCTTCGTCGTCGGCGATCGGCAGAAGAAGCTCGCTCATGCGCCCGAGAGGATCTGGCGCATCGGGGAGCGCATCGCCGCCTACCGCCTCAACGCGCGCACCAACCTCAGCGCTCCACTCTGCCGCAAGCGCGGGTGCGATGGCGGCAAGGATGCCGAGATCTGCAGCAAGCTGCAATGCGCGCGCGGGGCGTGCAGCGGCGAGGATTCCCTCAATCTCTGCACCAATTCGTTCGCCAGAGAGGCGGGCAGTCAGAGGTGCATCGCGTTTGATTGCCGCGGCTGTGTTCGGCTCCACTATGAGACTGAAGCGCGCAACAAACCGGATCGCGCGCAGCATGCGCAGCGCATCCTCAACAAATCGTTCGGCCGGATCACCAACCGCGCGCAACAAACCGTTGGCTAGATCCTCAGCGCCGCCATGCGGATCAACGATCGCGCCGTCGGCGACTGGATCGGCGCGTCGACTCGCTTCAGGGGCGAGACCAAACGCGATCGCGTTGATCGTGAAGTCTCTGCGCGCAAGATCGCCATCGATACGCGGGAGGAAGGCGACCTCGTCGGGGCGACGGGAGTCGCTGCTACCGCTATCGGCGCGGAAGGTGGTGATCTCACGAACCACACCGTCGTCCGTGGGAACACCGACGGTGCCGAAACGATTCTCATAGGTAGCGCTCGGAAAGAGTGCACGCAACTGGTCTGGTGTCGCTTCAGTGGCGAGATCCCAATCGGCCGGGACTCGTCCAGCGATCACATCGCGAACGGCACCGCCAACAACGTAGGCGCCAAATCCTGCCGTGCGAAGTACGCGCAGCAGATCTGCAACGTCGCGAGGGATGGCGGCGCGAACCGCCGCCGCGGGGGTCACGCGCCGCTGGCCGCAGCGCTATCCGAGATAAAGAGGAAGTCGCGCCACGCCGAGTAAGCGTCGTGCCGCAGGTACGGCAGGAAGACGGCGTATACGTCGCAGCGTGGCTCGTACGGTTTGCGTCGGAGTTGGAGACCAGCGGCTTCGGGGAGGCGATCACCCTTGCGGTGATTGCAGGCCATGCAGGCGGTAACCAAGTTCTCCCATGTCCATGTATCGCCACCACGGCTCTTCGGCACGATGTGATCAATTGTCAGAGAGACGCCGGTCCGACCGCAGTACTGGCAGGCGTGACCATCGCGCGCAAAGATCTCTTTGCGGCTCAACTTGGCGCGCGGACGTGGTCGGCGCACGCGGTGGCGGAGGCGCACCACTGAGGGTGCGGTCCAGCTCCGCGATGCGCTGCGGATTGGGTCGCCTTCGGCGAGGATTTCGGCCTTGCCCCCTAAGACCAGTCGGAAGGCGCGCGGCAGGGAGGCGACGTTGAGCGGTTCGTAGTCCTGATTCAGAACGAGAACTTCGCTGTTCATATAGTCGCGATCGTAGCAGGGGGGCTGCGCACGCTGTGCCGCCGTTTAGCCCTGTGGGGTGGGGACGGTGTGCGAGAATAGGGGCATGCCAGCACCAAAGCGCGCCAAGACGTCGACCTGGGCTACGAAGAGCGGCCTCGCCCAAATGCTCAAGGGCGGCGTGATCATGGACGTCGTCAATCCGGCAGAGGCGAAGATCGCCGAAGAGGCTGGCGCTGTTGCGGTCATGGCCCTAGAGCGCGTCCCTTCGGACATTCGTCGCGACGGTGGCGTTGCGCGCATGAGCGACCCCGACATGATCAAGGGGATCCAGGCCGCCGTCTCCATCCCAGTGATGGCGAAGGCACGCATTGGACATGAGAGTGAGGCACGCATCCTTGAGGCACTCGATGTTGACTACATCGACGAGTCCGAAGTGCTCACTCCTGCCGATGATCGCTACCACCTCAACAAGCACGACTTCAAGGTTCCGTTTGTCTGCGGCTGCAAGGATCTTGGTGAGGCCCTCCGGCGCATCAACGAGGGTGCAGCAATGATGCGCACCAAAGGTGAGGCTGGAACTGGGAACATCGTTGAGGCGGTGCGACACATTCGCACCGTTGCCGAAGAGATCGCCGCACTCAAGGGGCAGAGCGAGAAGCGCTTGCGCGCCGCCGCCAAAGAGATGCGCGTTCCGTATGAACTCGTCAGGCTCACCGTGAAGGCGGGTCGACTCCCTGTCGTGAACTTTGTTGCAGGTGGCATCGCCACACCGGCCGACGCGGCGCTCTCCATGTGGCTTGGTGCCGACGGCGTCTTCGTTGGCTCCGGCATCTTCAAGGCGAAGAACCCAGCGAAGACCGCAGTCGCCATAGTTCAGGCAACGACGCACTGGAAGAACGCCTCCATCCTTGCCGAAGTTTCGGCGGGCCTTGGTGAAGCGATGAAGGGGATTGAGATGCGCACCATCCCCGAGGGCGAACGCCTCTCCAAGCGCGGCTGGTAACACCGTGGCGAAGCGCCACACCGCACCGATCATCGGCGTCCTTGCAGTGCAGGGCGACTTCGCTGAGCACATCCGCATGCTTGAGTCCCTCGGTGTTGAGGGGCGCGAAGTGCGACTCCCTACAGATCTTGACGGTGTTTCTGGCCTGATTCTTCCTGGCGGCGAGAGCACGGCGATGCGCAAACTGCTGCATCGCTGGGATCTGGTGAAGCCGATCAAAGCGCTGGCGAAGCACGGCGCACCAATCCTTGGCACGTGCGCGGGGGCGATTCTGCTCGCAACGAAGATCGCGGATGGTGATGAGCCAGTCCTCTCACTCCTTGATGTTGAGGTGCGACGCAACGCGTTTGGGCGGCAATTGGAATCGTTTGAGACGAGTCTAGTCATGCAGAGCCTCGGCAACGATGGTCGATCACGCACCATTCAGGCCGTCTTCATTCGTGCCCCGGAAATCGTGAAGGTTGGTCCGTCGGCGCGCGCTGTCGCGACGCTGGAAGATGGTCGAATCGTGGCGGCACGGCAGGGGCGAATCCTTGGCATCGCCTTTCACCCCGAGATCACGGGGGAGACCGGCGTGCACCGCTGGCTCGTAGCCGAGGCGACCGCCGCCCTCCGCTGAGGGGCAGGCACGCGCGCCGCGCCGACCGCGCGGGCGCACGCTAGGATTTGCCCATGAGCCTTGCTCGCGACCCCCACGAAGAGCCAAACCGCACGGCGATCCAAGACGAGGCAATTGTCGACAATCTCGACCTACTGCTCGCCTGTCTCCCTGGCGAAATCGTTGCTGCCATTCGCGAGCTGGCAACCCGCGAAGAGCTTGCCGCAGGTCGCGATGGACTATTGGAGATCGTCATGGATCGCGGTCGTCGCCCCGAGGCGCGACTCACCTCGGGCGATGTGACGCTGCTCGACCGTGAGGTAACAGACGAAGACCTCAACTGGGTTATCTCTCGCATCGGCAATTTCGGCGGCGACAACCGAGCTGGCATCGAGAGGACGCTGCATCGCATCTCTGCGATTCGCAATCGATCTGATCGAGTCGTTGGTCTCACCTGCCGAGTTGGACGTTCGGTCTTCGGCACGATTGAGATTCTGCGCGATCACATTGAAGCCGGCCGCTCGATTCTGATCATGGGACGACCGGGTGTTGGAAAGACCACCATGCTGCGCGAGGCTGCGCGCGTTCTCGCCTCAGAGTTCAGCAAGCGCGTGGTAGTGGTAGACACCTCAAACGAAATCGCAGGCGACGGTGACATACCGCACCCCGCGATCGGCAAGGCCCGCCGAATGCAGGTGAGCGCCCCCGAGCGACAGCATCTCGTCATGATCGAGGCGGTCGAGAACCACATGCCCGAGGTGATCGTGATCGACGAGATCGGGACCGAAGCCGAGGCGATTGCCGCTCGCACGATTGCTGAGCGCGGTGTGCAGCTGATCGGCACCGCGCACGGCAACAGCCTCGATAACTTGATGTTGAACCCAACGCTGACCGACCTGATCGGTGGCATTCAGAGCGTTACCCTTGGTGATGACGAGGCACGGCGACGTCGAACGCAAAAGAGCGTGTTGGAGCGAAAGGCACCACCAACTTTTGACGTGATCGTGGAGATCATTGATCGCGACCACATCCTGGTGCACGAAGATGTTGCGGGCACTGTTGACGCACTCTTGCGTGGCGACGCGGTGGCTCCTGAGGAGCGCTGGCGCGATGAGGGTGGCGTGCGTCGATCGCATACGCGCATTCGACCTGGCCAAACGGCGCAGGGTGAATCTCGTCGATTTGGCGGATTGACTCCGGGTGATGATCGCCGCGGCCGGCGCAGTGACCGGGGCGATCGCGGCGAAGACGGGCGTGGCGGCTGGCGACGCAACCGCGAGCAGGCACGACACATTGAGACCATCCCGGGAGGAACCGCCACTCCAGTGATTCGCGCATTTGAGGGCGATCCTGTTGGAGGCGGAAGCTGGCGACCGGAGCGCGGATGGAGCCACGACTCAATGTCTGTAGCTATCTCTGAGATGGATCACGAGCCGATCGGACGAACGGTGAGTGGCACGCTGGTTCCAGCGGAGTGGGATGAGGCACCAGACGCCGATGATGAAGAGCGCGAAGTCAGTCAGCTCCCCCAGTTGCGCGTCCTGGCGCACGGAATCTCGCGTAAGAAGCTTGAGGCGGCAATTCGCGAACTGGGACTCCCCGCAACGACAGCTCGCACCGCCGATGACGCTGATGCCGTGGTGACGATTCGTAATGAGTTTAAGCAGCGCGGCACGCCGATCGTGGATGCTGAGCGACGCGGCGTACCGGTGCATGTGTTGAAGAGCAACGCCTCTGAGCAGATGGAGCGCGCACTCCTTGACATCTATCAGCTGCCACACGATCCGCGAGAGATTGCGATGCGCGAGGCGAAGATGGGGATTGACGAGGTGCGGCGCACACAGCATCCAGTCGAGCTTGCACCACAGAGTGCCTACATTCGTCGCCTACAGCATCAGCTCGCCGGCGATGCAGGTATCACTAGCAGTTCGCGTGGCCGCGATCCACATCGACGCGTTCGACTTGAGCCCCAGGGTCGCTCCTCGAGTACCCCTCGTCGTCGTCGCTAGCCCACGATGTTCATCACCTTTGAAGGGCCAGACGGATCAGGGAAGTCCACCCAAATTGCCCTCTTGGCGAAGCGGCTTCGCTCAGCGGGTCGCGAGGTACTGACCGTTCGCGAACCGGGTGGCACACCGGCGGGGGAGAGGATTCGCGCACTCCTTCTCGGAGAGGGGGGAACCGTGGAGATCAACCCACGCGCTGACGCACTCCTCTTTAATGCCTCGCGTTCGCAGCTTGTCGCTGAAGTGATCCGCCCCGCACTGGCGCGTGGCACCATCGTCATCGCCGATCGCTTCGCCGACTCCACGCTTGCATATCAGGGGTACGGCAGCGGACTACCACTCGACGAGCTACGTGCGGTGATCAACTTCGCCACTGCAGGGCTGACGCCGGACCTGACCGTACTCTTGGATCTTCCAGCTGAGGAGGGGCTCGCCCGAAAGTCGGGCGACGGCCGCACGCGCTTTGAGGAGGGGTTTGACGCGGCATTCCATACGCGCGTCGCCGATGGCTTCCGCGCGTTGGCCGCCGCGGAGCCTGCACGCTGGCGCACCTTTGATGCCCGCCGCCCGAAGGGTGAGCTTGCTGATGAAATCGCCTCTGCCGTTGGCCTCGCTACACTCCGTCAATGAGTGGTCCATTCATCTCTAAGATCGACACCCTGCGACCCGCCTTCGGGTTTGATGACATCTCTCTCGCCCCTGGCACCGACACCATTGATCCCGCCGACGTCGATCTCACGCAAGAGTTTTGCGGCATCCCACTCGCTGAGCCGATCATCGCTTCGGCGATGGATGCGGTGGTCTCGCCAGCAACCGCCGGAGTGTTGCGCGAACTCGGCTCACTCGCCTTCATCAATCTTGAGGGGCTCTGGTTCCGCTACGAAGATCCCGCGGCCCAGTACGCCACGATCATTTCGGCGACTGCCGATAAGGTGCAGACCACCTTTGCTGATCTCTATGCTGCGCCGATTCGCCCAGAGCTGATTGCCCGTCGTATCGCGGAGATGCGCGCCGTGGGTGCGCCCGTTGCGATTGCGGCAACACCACAAGCGGTGGGGAAGTATGCCGACGCCCTCATTGGTGCGGATGTTGATCTCCTTCTTATTCAGAGCCAGGTCTCGTCGGCTCGACACATCGCCTCGGGCTACGCACCACTCGAGCTCTCAGAATTTGTGAAGCGCGCAGGCATGCCTGTTGCGATCGGCAACACCACAAACGCAGAAGCTGCCTATGCGCTCATGGAGCAGGGCGCCGCCGCCGTCTTCGTTGGCGTGGGGCCAGGCAACGCCTGCACCACGCGTGAGGTCCTCGGGATCGGCGTGCCGCAGGTGACCGCCGTCAGTGACGTTGCCGCTGCACGCGATGCCTTCTTCGCCGCCACCGGTCGCTATGTGCCCGTGGTCGCAGATGGTGGCATCCGCAAGGGTGGCGAAATCGCCAAGGCGCTCGCCGTTGGCGCCGACGCCGTAATGATCGGCTCGCCGCTCGCCCGCGGCAGCGAAGCGCCAGGCGGCGGATTCAACTGGGGGATGGCGGCTCCCTCGCCAACGCTGCCACGCGGCACCCGCATCAACGTTGGCACGGTCGGGAGCATGAAGCAGATCCTGCATGGGCCATCGCACGTGACCGATGGCAGTGAGAACCTCGCCGGCGCGGTGCGTCAATCCGCCGCTGCCCTCGGCGTGCAGAACGTGAAGGGCTTCCGCAATGTTGAGGTCATCTACGCACCGGCCGCAGCGACCGAAGGGAAGAGCTGGCAGCGTGGGCGCTAACGGTGCCGTGGCCCCAACGCAGGGGGGCATCCTCGTGCTCGATTTCGGCAGCCAGTTTGCGCAGCTCATCGCGCGTCGTGTGCGTGAGCTGAACGTGCACTCCGAACTGATCGCCTTTGATACCCCTCTGAGCGAGATCGTTGCGCGCAATCCCGCCGGCATCATCTTGAGCGGCAGCCCGAGCTCGGTCTACGACAGCGACGGCCCAAAGCCAGACGCCGCACTCTGGGAGAGCGGCTTGCCGATCTTAGGCATCTGCTACGGAGTGCAGCTGATGGCCCAGCAGCTCGGCGGTGAGGTTGGCCCTTCGTCCCGGCGTGAGTACGGCCCGGCCGACATCCGTATCGGCGACGAGTCCAATCCACTGCTCGCCGGCGTCGCAGCTGAAGGGGGAGCCGCCCGCGTCTGGATGAGCCATGGCGACTCCATCACCAAGGCACCAACTGGCTTCACGCCGATCGCCGACACCGACTCCACCCCGTTTGCCGCCCTCGCCGACATGTCACGAAATCTCTGGGGGATTCAGTTCCATCCCGAGGTGATTCATACGCCTGGCGGGAAGCGCCTGCTGCGCAACTTCGTCTACGACATTGCCAAGGCCCCTGCGAACTGGACCCCTGGCCGTGTTGCTGAAGATGCCATTGCTGCCATAGCCGCGCAGGTGGGCCCAACGGATCGGGTGCTCTGTGCCCTCTCGGGTGGGGTCGACTCCGCCGTTGCAGCCGCGCTGATCCACCGCGCGATCGGCGATCGACTCGTCTGCGTTTACGTGGATCACGGTTTGATGCGAAAGCGCGAATCAGATCTTCTTCGCGAGGTCTTCGCCAACACGCTCGGCATGACGATCCACATGGTTGATGCCGAAGCGCGCTTCCTCGGCGCACTGAGCGGTGTGGTAGATCCGGAAGAGAAGCGCAAGGTCATTGGGCGAGAATTCATTCGCGTCTTTGAAGAGGAGTCAACGAAGCATGGCGAATTCACCTTCTTGGCGCAGGGCACCCTCTACCCCGATGTGATTGAGTCAACATCCAAAGAGACGAAGGCCGCCCAGAAGATCAAGACGCACCACAATGTTGGCGGCCTTCCCGATGACTTGAAGTTCAAACTTGTTGAGCCGCTGCGAGCGCTCTTCAAGGATGAAGTCCGCGCGGTTGGCCTTGAGCTGGGCCTTCCCGAGTCTGTGGTGCTGCGACAGCCGTTCCCAGGGCCAGGCCTTGCGATCCGCATTCTTGGTGACGTGACGAAGGAGCGGCTCGACACGCTGCGCGAGGCGGACTGGATCGTGGTCGACGAGATCAAGAAGGCCGGGCTCTATCACAGCATCTGGCAGTCATTCGCTGTGCTCACGCCGATGCGCTCTGTTGGGGTGATGGGCGACGGGCGCACCTACGGGAATGTGCTCGCAATGCGTGCAGTAACCAGTGAAGACGGTATGACCGCAGATTGGGCGCGCCTCCCATACGACTTGATCGAGCGCATCTCGGCACGCATCGTCAATGAGGTTCCTGGCGTAACACGTGTGGTGTACGACGTGACCTCTAAGCCACCCGCCACGATTGAGTGGGAGTGACCAGCGGTCCTGAGCGCCTCCCTTCACCGGGGGCGAGCTACCTGAAGGTGAAGCCGATCCTTCTCGAAGGGCGACCCGAGGCTGCCGTGCACACTGGAATGAGCGCGCCGACGACCATGCCCGACGGCTGGTGGATTGGCATGATGTGGGCGGAGGACGAGGCTGGAGTCGTGAGTTGCCGTGAGGTCGCTCCGATCGCTGGCCCCCCGCCAACGCCACCGCTGCAGCGCCTGGGAGAGCTGATGACCAACGGGCTCGGTGACCTCCTTGCCGTTGAGGAGGGGCGCTCCTGCCTCAAGTTGCGACTCTTGGGCGATTTGGCCGATGTGAACGAGCCGTGGCGTCGCCCGCTGGTGCTCCAAGTGGCTGCAAAGTGGGATCCGATGCGAATCGCTACGATGACAGAGGCGAAGGTTGCTGAGGCGGCACTTGACGCATTCACCCGTGCGATCGAGGTCGCGCACCGACCCTGACGCACCATAGTTGAAGGGGGGTTCGATCATGAGTGATCCATTTAAGGATTTCCTTGAAGAGCTAGAGCGCCGACGTGGCAACGGCACCCCTGAGGAGAGCGCGTCAGAACCTGAATCCGACACCCCCACATCGCGCAGTCGCGCACGTCGCCCCGGCGCCAGTGCGCCAAGTGGGCAGCGACCGGCCTTCAAGCTCGGCTTCCGTACGCTCTTCTTGCCGATCCTTCTTGTCCTCGTCTTGGTTGCCAGCCCGATCATTGGGCTCCTCACCGATGCGCGCTGGTTTGATTCGCTCGGCGCAGGCGCCCTCTACTGGCAGCGCCTGCAGCTGCAGGGTGGACTCTTCGTTGGTGGAACACTCGCTGCACTTGCACTTCTTTTGGTGAGCCTCTTTGTGGCGGGACTCATCGCTCGCCGCCTTGGCGGGACTCCGACTGGGGCTGCAACAAGCTCTGACGCACCACGTGAGCCGCGAACTCCGCTCCTTGATGACCGTGGCAATCTGCAACCAGAAGGGTTTGTTGACGCACTGCGCGGACTCTTCGGTGCCGACGGTGATGGTGCTGTCCGTAAAGCCGGCGCCACAATCGGCAACGGCGCACTCCGCATCGGTGCCGTCGTCGTAGCCCTCCTCGTTGGTGCACAGATTGCCGCCAACTGGGAGCAGATCGCCCTCTGGCAGAACGCGGTGCCCTACGCCGCCGACGGCTCGGCCGTTGATCCAATCTTCGGTCGCGACATCTCCTTCTATCTCTTCAGCCTCCCTGTCCTGCGCCTTGCGCAGGGGCTTGGGATCTTGTTGCTCGGTGGCGCAACGGTGCTGGCCGCACTCCGCTACCTTCCAGCGCTCGGCGCCCGCGGCCTAAGTGGTGTGGGCACCCTGCCTCGCCTCCACCTCGCGCTACTCGTTGGTGCAATCCTCCTCGTCACCGCCTACGGATACCAACTCGACAAGCTTGAACTGGTCTTTTCACAGAACGGCGTAGCGACGGGAGTCTCGTACACCGACGCCATGGCGCGCATCCCTGGCCTTGACGTACTTACGGTGATCGCAGCAATCGCCGCCGCATTCTTGGTCGGCGCCGCGGTGACGCGCTCAACGTGGCCACTTGTGCTGACCATGACCATCTGGTTCGGTGCATCGGCTGTGCTGACCGGCCTCTATCCAGAGTTCGTGCAGCGTTTCCAGGTCTCCCCAAACGAGTACGCGCTCGAGGAGCCGTACATCGCCAACAACATTCGCATGACGAGGCTAGCCTTCGGCCTTGATGGCTGGACTGAGCGCCAGTACGACGGAGCCGACGATCTCACGGCTGCGGCGATTGCCGATAACGCCGAGTCGTTTGCCGACGCGCGCCTCTGGGACTACCGGCCGCTCCAGCAGACACTCGACCAACTACAGACGGTGCGTCAGTACTACAACTTCTCCGACGTCGATGTTGACCGCTACGTGATTGATGGGAAGCAGCGACTGGTAATGCTCTCGGCACGAGAGTTAAACCCAGAGCGTGCCCTTCAGTCGGCCACCTGGGTAAATCGACGGATTGCCTATACCCACGGAATCGGTGTTGCCATGGTCCCAGTCGCTGGCATTGCAAGTGGCGGACTACCAGAGCTCATCATTCGCGACATTCCACCTGTCTCTAGTGGCGGGGCTCCGGTAGTGACCGAGCCACGCATCTACTTCGGTGAGCTTGATACCGACTGGGTAATTGTTGGAGCCAAGACCGAAGAGTTTGACTACCCCATTGGTGATGACACCAGCGGGTCAGGGGGCACGGGTGACGCAACAACGAAGTGGAGCGGAACCTCAGGGATCTCACTGAACACCTTCTTTGATCGCCTCCTCTTTGCTGCGCGACTCGGCGACCTGAACCTGTTGATCAGCGACCAGATCACCGCCGACAGCCAGTTGCTCTGGCGCCGAACGGTCAGTGAGCGCGTTACTGCCCTCGCACCATTCGTTACCTGGGACTCCGATCCATATCTCGTGATTCGCGAGGACGGTGGACTCAGCTACGTTGCTGATGGCTACACCACGAGCAGCTACTTCCCGAACGCCAACCCTGCTGAGGGGAGCAGGGTCAACTACCTGCGCAATAGCGTGAAGGCAACGGTTGATCTCTACACGGGCAAGACCGAACTCTATTTGGCCGATACGAAGGACCCAATCGCACAGGCGTGGTCAAAGGTCTTCCCAGGCCTCCTTCAGCCGCTCGACACGATGCCAGCCGATCTGCGGGCGCACCTGCGGGTTGGCTCAGACGGGTTTGACGTAACGACACGAGTCTACGCGAGGTATCACGTCACCGACCCGCAGACCTTCTATCGTCAGGACGACGTGTGGACCGTGCCAGAGTCGGCCGCTGGAGCACAGTCCCTCCCTGGAGAGTCGTACTACGTGCGTGTGCGCCTGCCAGGTGAAGAGACCACAGAGTTCACCCTCATTCAGCCACTGGTGCCAACGAGCCGACCGAACATGATTGCTTGGGTTGCAGCGCGCAACGATGGTGAAAACTACGGTCAGATCGTGAGCTACCGCTTCCCGAAGGACACGTCAGTCTTCGGGCCAAGCCAGGTTGGTGCTCGCATCGATGCGGACCCAATCATCGCGTCGCAAACGACGCTGTGGGATCAGTCCGGTTCAACCGTCACGCGCGGGAATCTGATCGTGACGCCGATCGGCGGAACGGTCGTGTACCTGCAGCCGGTCTACCTACAGTCCACTTCAAGCTCGTTCCCTGAGTTCCAGAAGATTGTCGCGGCAACCTCGACCAAGGTCGTCTGGGGAGACACGCTCTCTGAAGCGCTGAACCTCCTTGTTGGTGGCGGCGTGGTCGATCCGGGCGGCGGAACGAATCCAACGGATGTCGCTGGGCTTGTCACGAAAGCCTCAACGCTCTTTGAGCAGGCACAGACGGCGCTGAAGTCGGGAGACTTCGCAACGTACGGTGTGCGCATTGCAGAGCTACAGGCGGTACTGAAGGAGCTTGCGGCACTGACGGAGAACAGCGCGCCGTAGTCGCGACCGCATGACCGACCTGTCACGCCCTGGGTTGCTGCAACTCGCGGGGCGTGAGGCGCCAGCGCTCTATCTGATCGGCCTCCTCTTTGCCGTGCTCGGTGCAGGCGCACTCGTGGCAGGGATTGCGGGTGCAGGAGTTGGCCTGGCAATCCTGGGGCTCTTCTTCGTTGGCATCGGTGGCATCGCACTCGCTGGCGCCTCCGCGCTGCAGCGACGTGTTGATACTCCCGATGCGGGGTGGCGCGGGCCAGGGCCACTCGCCATCTTTTGGACAGCGATCACGTGGGCGCTCTTGGCGCAAATCCTTATTGCTGCCCTTCTCTCCGCGCTTGGCGCCGCAGCGACGTTGACGACGCCACTCGGCACCCTCGCTCTGGCGACCGCGTCGAACCTCGCAACGGTGCTGATCATTGCACTTGTGGTGGTTGGCAGCGGTGCGGTGCGCTGGCGCGATCTCGTCCTCGCCACACCCGCCGCATCACCAAGCACGCTGCCGCCGCCTGACCGCCGCGGCGGCCTCGCTGGCGATCTTTTCTGGGGGATGGCTCTCGCGCTTCCCATCTTGAGCGCTGCCGGAGTCTTCGCAACCCTTGTCATGAACGGCACCGGGCTAAGCGCTCCAGCAGTTTTGCCCGCAACGTTGAACGCGGTCGACCTAGCGGCAAATGTGTTGACCGCTGGCCTCATTGCACCGATCGGCGAGGAGCTCCTCTACCGCGGAGTGATTGCGCAGGCATGGGCGCGGCAATCGTCCGCCCGCCGAGCGATCCTCTTCTCTGCAATCGTGTTTGCATTTGCGCACACACTGACGGTTGGTGGCACTTCTGTTGGTGATGCCGCAGGCGTGGCTGCTGTTGCATTCGTCGTGCGTCTCCCACTCGGGATCGCCCTCGGATGGCTCTGGATGCGGCGTCGATCACTCCTCGCGGCGATCGCCCTCCACTCTGCGTACAACCTTTCTATCGTTGCGATCGTCACTCTCTCGTAGCGCTGCCAAGTCCGTACGTGCCTGATACGCGACGAGCGAGAGGATGCACTCGCCTTCGGTAGGGTGGCGGGAAAACGGCGGGCTCGCCGCTCTGCCGGAGGTGCCAACGATGGCCGCTTGATCTACGTCGTGGAGGTTCAATGAGTCTCGCCCTCGCAGCGGCCGTACCGAGCGATACGGGCCCAGAGCAGCGCGAACGTGACCTGCAGTTCATCAGTGCACTCGATACGTTGCTCTTTCACAGCGGCGCAACACATTCGGCAAGCGAACTTGTCGCCCTTGCCGAGGGACCAGAGGGGCTCATCCAAGGGAACGTTACCGACAGGCTGCTGCGCGCCGGCGTGCCGAGCCACACCGCCGAGCTCGTCGCTCGCACCGTGGTCGCAGCAGGTGACCTAGCCGCATGGTGGCCGGCGGAGCGCACCCGTGTGCAGGCTCCAGCGGATCTCGCTGCCATCGCCCAACCAATCTTTGGCCGGTCGGCACAGGAGCAGCTCCACATCGCCATCGTCGACGGTCGCAATGGGCTGCTCGATTTGCGTCATGTGTATACGGGAACCGCGACGGGCACGAGTGTGCGCATCGGTGAACTGATTCGGCCGGTTCTCGAGGCGCACGGCGTCGGCTTCGCTGCGGTCCACAACCATCCGAGCGGTGACCCCGAGCCTTCAGACGAAGATCTCCGCCTCACGAGTGAACTCCTCGCCGCCGCCCGGCTACTTGATATTGAGTTCCTTGACCACCTGGTGATCGGTCACGGTCGCTGGGTGAGCATTCGTTCAAAGCAGCCCACGATCTGGGGCGCCGAGGCGCCATAGGGGGAGGGTGGGGGTCTGCAGGGTGGGTGCTACCATCGCGCCATGCTTGACCGAATCTATAACCTCTTCTCCCGCGACATCGGCATTGACCTCGGCACGGCCAATACGCTCGTCCACGTTGCCGGTAAGGGCGTGGTGATCAGCGAGCCATCAGTTGTTGCGGTAGAGACCAAATCGCGCAAAGTCCTCGCCATCGGCGCAGAGGCGAAGCGCATGCTTGGACGGACCCCCGCGAACATTGTCGCCATTCGACCCCTCCGCGATGGCGTGATCTCCGACGCTGCAGTGACGGAGCAGATGATCAGCTACTACGTGCGCAAGGTGCATCAGGGTGGGTGGCTCTCCGCCCGACCCCGCATGATCATCGGCATCCCTTCTGGTGTGACGGAAGTTGAGAAGCGCGCTGTGCGCGACGCTGCGATTCGGGCAGGTGCGCGCTGGGTTCGTCTCGTTGAAGAGCCGATGGCAGCCGCGATCGGCGCTGGCCTCGCCGTTGGTGAACCAAACGGGAGCATGATCGTTGACATTGGTGGAGGTACTACTGAAGTCGCTGTAACCTCCCTCGGCGGCATCGTGACCGCGCGCAGCATTCGTATTGCTGGTGATGAGATGGATGAGAACATCGTTGCCTATGCCCGCCGTCAGTACAACCTTCTGCTGGGCGAGCGCACCGCCGAAGACATCAAGATGGCCGTCGGTTCGGCACACTCCGGCGAGTGGGACTCGCAGCGGATCACCTTCCGCGGCCGAGATCTACTCACCGGCTTGCCTCGCGCGGTTGAGGTGGCAGCCCCACAGGTTCGAGAAGCGCTTGAGCCGTCGATTATTGAAATCGTGAACGCGGTGCGCGACACCATTGAAGAGACACCGCCGGAACTTGTGGCAGACATCATGGATCAGGGAATCGTTCTCGCCGGTGGTGGAGCGCTGCTGCTGGGCATGGATGTGCGCCTTGCAGCGGAAACGAAGATGCCAGTCCGCATTGCCGATGATCCGCTGACCTGCGTTGTGCGCGGCACTGGCATCATCCTGGAAGAGGTTGAGGCGCTCGAGAAGATGCTCGTCCCCGAGACCTACCAGCGCCCACTGCGCTAAGCCCTTCATGCTCCCCCGAGATCGCGGAAAACGTAATCCACAAGCGGGCCTTCTTGCGGTGGGTGCCGTACTTGCCTTGAACGGGCTTCTCTTCCTCTTGTCTGGCAGCGCGCCAGTGCTCGCGGTACAAGGCGCAGCAGGAGAGGTAATGCGCTCGGTGAGTGAACCCGTTGCCGCGGTAGGGCGAGGCTTCGCTTCAGTCCGCGAGCTCTTTGTCGACATCCGAAGCCTGCAGGCGCGCCTCACAGAGCTGCTCGAAGAACGAGATCAGCTGCTCTCCGAAGCGGCCCGGATTGCCAGCCTTGAGCGTGAAGTAGCGGAGCTTCAGGCAACTCTTGACCTGCGTGCCACGACCTCATTCACCACGGTGGCGGCGCAGGTGGTCGCACGAGATTTCGCGATTGATCGTCGCTACATCATTCTCGATGTTGGCAGCGTTGATGGCGTGAAGATTGGCGATGTCGTCATTGGCGCAGGCGCATCACTCGCGGGGCGTGTCGTACAAGTATCGGAACAGAGTTGCCAGGTTCGCCTCCTCACTGACCCAGAGTTCTCGGTTACCTCTGAGGTCGCCGCTACGGGTGCGATCGGTCAGGTTCGAGGGCGTGCCGCGAACCCACTCGCATTTGATGACGTTGACGCGCAGCGACAGTTGCTCGTTGGAGCGGAGGTCACCACCTCTGGGATTGAGTTGAGCCCAACGCTACGCTCGGCCTTCCCGCGAGGCCTCTCGGTGGGTCGAGTGGTGGCGGTAAACACGGTTACCACCGCAGTGCTCCAGAGCGCGGATGTGGAGCCAACACTGGATCTTGATTCCGTGAGAACGCTGCTCGTAATCCTCAACTACCGCGGCGGGCTGCCAGATCCGGGCGAGACGCCGTAGTCGCACGCTTCGCCATCTTCTTCTTGTAGGCCGCAATAACGCGCTTCGCTGGTCCATCGGCAACGATCCGGCCCCCCTCAAGTTCAATCGCACGGGTGCAGATCGCAGCCGCAGAGTCAAGGTCGTGCGTCACGAAGACGATTGCTCGCGCTCGCTTCATCAACTCTGTTATGCGACCCCGTGACTTTTCAATGAAGGCCGCATCGCCAGTTGAGAGAACCTCATCAAGGAGTAGGACGTCGGGCTCAACCGAGGTCGCAACGCTGAATCCAAGTCGAGCGCGCATTCCTGAACTGTATGTTCGCACCTCCGCATCGGCAAATTCTCCGAGCCCAGCAAATTCAAGGATTGCTGGTACGCGTCGGACCATCTCCTTGTGAGGGATCCCAAGGAACTCCCCGACAAGAAGCGTGTTCTCGCGCGCATTAAGCTCTGGATCAAAACCCGCACCAAGTTGTAAGAGGGTCGCGATCTTGCCCCGAACTTCGACCTTACCGACCGAAGGTTCAAGAATGCCGGCCAGAACCTGCAGCATGGTGCTCTTCCCTGCACCGTTCGGTCCAATCACCGCGACGGATTCACCCGTCTCAACACGAAAGTCAACGTCACGCAGTGCCCAAAACTTGCCACTCTGGGAGTGGCGACCATCGCGTAGGACCGTATCTCGCAACTTGCGTTTCTTGCTGAGTCGTAAGTCGTACTGCACGCCGAGTCCAGTGAGCTGGATCGGTGGCGGCACAGCCTTCGCGCGTGTGCTTCTCCGCTGCGCCATCTAGAGCACCTTGACGAAGAGTGGCGAAACCCGTCGGAAGAGGTAGACCGAGAGTAGCGTTGCTGGAATCGAGGCGAGAGCGAGGATGCCAAGCACCTCCCACTGAGGGGAGCGACCGTAGTAGAGCGCGTCGCGGTAACCCGAGAAGAGCCAGGTGAATGGGTTGATGGTGACGAAGAAGCCGAACCACGGGTATTGGTCACCGAGCGCCTGAAGCTTTTCGAGCGGAAAGAGCGCAGGAGAGAGATAGAACCAGATGCGCAGCCCATGGGGGATGAAGTTTGAAACGTCGCGGAAGAAGACGGCCACTGCGCTGAGCATGATGACGACTGGAACCGTCCAGAGGAATTGGACCGCTGCGACGGGAAGGACCGCGAGCGCCCAAGGTGTGAGCCGATCGGGGTAGAGCAGGTAAAGCGCGCCGAGTGGCACGAGGGCGAAAGCAAAGTTTGCGACGCTGGCAAACACGGAGGAGGCCGGAAGGACGATATGGGGGAAGGCGATCTGACGCATCACCTGCTCTCGCCCACGAACCGAGGTTGTAGCGGAGGCGAGCGCGGCAGAGAACCATTTCCAAGGGAGGATCGCAGAGCCGAGGAAGAGGAGGATCGCTGGCTGAGCCTGCTGGAAGATGACACTGACCAGCAAGAAATAGACGAAGAGCTGGAGGGCGGGGTCGAGGAACCACCAGACGTTCCCAAGAACGGAGTTGGCCCCCTTGTTTCGGATCTCCGACATTGTCAGGTACCAGACAAGCCGGCGGCGTTCCGCAAGAGAGGCGAGGCTCTCGAAGATGGTGCCAATAGTGCCGCGACGCGGCCTACCGACGGTCAGTTCCGTGCTGTGGGTCGACATGAGAGGGCGAGAATAGCACCCGTCCCCCCTATACTGCCCCTAACAAGGCCCCGACTGAAGGAGGATCACTGAGCATGAACCCAATTGCACGCCTACGCGCCCGGGCCGCTGCCAAGTATCAGGCGGCGGACAAAACCGCCCTCACCAATCTCTCCTTTGTTGTCGCCATTGGCCTCACCGGAGCGCTCCTTGTTGGTGTGGCCGGCTACTCCGTGTACGACAGCACCTGGGCGCCCGCTGTGCAAGTGAATGACGCTGGATTCAATAAGGCGGAGGCAAAGGCGCGCGCCGAGGTCACCGCATTCCAGATCGCTCTTCAGGGCTCACGCATCCGCGCCCGTGTTGCCGCTGGCACCATGACCAACAGCGTGGGCGATGCCGCCCTTCAGTCGCTGAACGAGCAGGCAGAGGGGATCAGCAACCAGGTCACCACCGATATGGTCGACACGCTCCTCATCCGTGATCTCGCTGCCGCAAATGGCGTGACGGCTGACCCGACCGTTGTTGCAAGTGAGTGGACCAAGGAGACGACGCTCCCTGAACTTCGACTCTTCCGCCGAATCACGATCAACGTTGCCAATGACCCCACGACGAAGAAGCCGACTGACGCGACTCGTGCCGCCGCGAAGGCGAAAGCCGAGGCAATCCTTGCCGAGATTAAGGCGGGCGGTGACTTCGCCACAGTTGCCAAGCGCGACTCCGATGACGCCTACGCTGAAACCGGTGGCCTGGTTGGTTGGAGCGCACAGTCTGAGGACCCGACTGACGATCCTGGATACGAAGCCGCGTGGGCCCTTACTCCATCCACCGATGGATCTACTCTGCCATTGACCGCGGTCATTGCAAACTCTGACGATCAGTTTGTGATCTTCCGTCTCGACAAGTTCCAGGCAGCAAAGCTTGATCCAGATTTCGACAAGCAGGTCAGAGAGGCCGGCATTGATCGTGGGCTGTACGAGCGTATGGCCGAGGAGCGAGCGCTACGGATTGCCTTGAGCGAAAAGATCACAGCACAACTGCTCGTCAGCCCAGTAGAGCAACGCGAAGTCAGCTACGTTGCCGCGACCATTCCGGAGACAGATGCGGAGCAGGTGCAGGTCAGCCACATCCTCTTTAGCCCAAACGATGACCCGAACACAGCAGGCGACCTTGATCCAACTGATCCAGCCTGGGCCGCCGCCGAGAAAGAGGCGAACGATCTTGTTGCTCGCTTGAAGAACGGGTCAAGCTTTGAGACCGAGGCGAAAGAGAGTGACGACAAGACGTCCGGAGCCGATGGCGGACTGTTGGCATGGGCACCGGAGGGGACCTACGTACCAGAGTTCGACACGGCGATCTGGGCTGATGGCGTGAAGAGCGACGACATTCTTGGTCCGATCAAGACGCAGTTCGGTTATCACGTCATTAAGTTTGATGCTCGCCGCGCGTCGCTCAAGGACCGCCTAGATGAGTTGGCAACATCTCTTGCGGTCGCTGGTGTGGACTTTAAGGAGGCGGCTGCAACGGCCACCAATACGATCGAAGAGCTCACTTTCGCGAGCCCAGGGTTTGTGCCGAAGTACACCGTGAATCCTGACCTTGGAGCCGTGGTCTGGGGCCTGAAGGCGGGCGGCACGAGTGCCGTTGTTGAGAGCTCCAACACCTATCTCATCGTGCATGTCGATGGCGTGGAGATGCGCGAGCTGACGGCTGATCAGATCGATGGCATAACTGCGAGCGGCTTCTCAATTTGGCTTGACCTCTATCGCTCCGCAGCGCGCGTAGCGATTGACGGCGCCGTTGTGCAGGAGGCTGGGGCTTCGCCAACTCCGTGACCGCGAACGGGTTCAACGGATCTCTCGACGCACTCATCGCGGCTGCACAAGGTGCGGATGCGAACCTGAATCCCGCGAACGGCATCACCGTCGTCGCCCTGAGCCAGTGCGGTGCCACTGCGATCGACACTGGGCGGCCGCTGATCCTACTTGCAGACACGGCCTCAAATACAACACATCTGCCGGGCCGGCTCGGTGCTGGCTGGGAGCTGCTCACTCGCCTCTATGGCGCTGATCGAGCAGTCACGCTTCTGCCGAGCGGCAGCGTCAGCACGGTTGCCGCATGTGCCAGCGGCGGCGTAGGAGAGAACCAGGCAATCTATCTCGCAGGGCTCGAACCACTAGACGCCTTCGCCACACCGTGGACGATGCCGTGGCTGAGCGCCCGCCTCCGTGCGCCCGACGGGTGCCCGTGGGATCGCGAGCAGACGCACTCCTCGCTGGCAAAGCACCTAATCGAAGAGGCTTGGGAGCTGCACGATGCAATTGCGGCACTCGAGTCGGCGAGTGAGGCAGATCGACCGCGAGCGATCGCCGACCTTGCCGAAGAGCTCGGCGACGTGCTGCTGCAAGTGGTGCTGCACGCACAGATTGCGCAGGAGCGCGGCGATTTTGACTATGCCGATGTGCAGGATGGTCTCGTGCGCAAGATCGTTCGCCGGCACCCACACGTCTTCGGTGATGCGAGTGCGGCGACCACACGAGACGTACAACGGAACTGGGAGGCGATTAAGGCGGGCGAACGTGCCGCAGCGGGCGAAGGCGAAAAGCCGAAGGGCGCACTGGACGGAGTGAGTCGTGGGCTTCCAGCCCTCTCGGCGAGCCGCGAGTTGCAAGACCGCGCGAGTGCTGTTGGGTACGACTGGCCAACCCTCGACGGCGTACGGGCAAAGATCAGCGAAGAGCTAGCCGAACTTGACGAGGCCCTCGCCGAGGCGGGTCACCCTGATCAGATCACCAGCACGCAAGCGTCAAGCGCCGCAGCCTTGGCACACGCGCAAGAGGAGCTCGGCGACGTACTCGCCGTGATCGTGAACCTGGGTCGCCGCAGCGGTATTGATGCCGAGGCGGCACTTCGTGCGGCCAACGACAAGTTCCGGCGTCGCTTCGCCGAGGTTGAGCGCCGCGCCGCTATACGCGGAATCTCGCTAAAAGATGCAGACTTCACCACATTAGATGCGCTCTGGGATGAGGCGAAGGCCGCCGAGCGCGAAGCGAAAGGGTAGGGGGCACCATGAGTAAGGTACGAGCCGACGGGCGCGCGGTAGATCAACTCCGCGACTTGAAGATTGAACTCGGTGTCCAGAAGTGGGCTGAAGGTTCCGCCATCATCTCGATCGGCAACACTGTGGTGATCTGCTCCGCCTCAATCGAGGAGCGCGTGCCACCACACCTTCGCGGTAAGGGGACCGGCTGGGTGACCGCCGAATACAGCATGCTCCCCCGCGCCACCAACACCCGCTCTGACCGCGAGGCGGTCCGTGGCAAGCTCGGTGGCCGCACTCATGAAATCCAGCGCCTGATCGGTCGCGCGCTGCGCCAGTCCGTTGACCTGGCCAAGCTTGGCGAGCGCTCCATTCTCATTGACTGCGATGTGCTCGTTGCCGATGGTGGCACCCGATGCGCCAGCATCACTGGCGGTTGGATCGCCTTGGCACTTGCGATGCGTGCCAAGAAGCTGGAGGCGCATCTAGTGCGCAACGTCGCTGCCGTTTCGGTCGGCATCGTTGACGGCCAGGCGGTTCTCGATCTGCCGTACGAGGAGGACAGCCGCGCCGATGTTGACCTGAACGTGGTTGCCACTGACGCTGGCCACTATGTTGAGCTGCAGGGAACAGCGGAACAGGATCCCTTCCACCGCACCGCTCTCGATGAGATGTTGAAGCTCGCCGACGCTGGTATCGCAGATCTCATCAAGTTCCAGCGCGACACCCTCGCCGGCGCGTGAACGCGCCGCGACGGCGGCTCCTGGTCGCTACCGGTTCAGCGCACAAGTTGATTGAGTTGCAGCGGCTTTTTGGTGACCTACCCATTGATCTAGTGACACTGAGCGACCGCGGCATCACCGATGAGGCACCCGAGGACGGCGCAACGTTTGAAGAGAACGCCCTGCAGAAGGCGCGCTGGTATGCGCAGGCATCGGGCGAGTGGACGCTAGCCGACGATTCTGGCCTTGAAGTTGCCGCACTCAACGGCGCCCCTGGTGTCTATACCCGGCGCTATGCGGGACCGAACGCCACCGACACCGAGAACTACGAGAAACTCCTTACCGAGATGGCGGGGGTCGCTGACCGCAGCGCGCGCTTTGTGTGTGTCATGGCGCTGATTGATCCGGCAAGAAGCTCAGAGCGCACCTTTCGGGGTGAGTGCCCTGGTGTGATCACGGAGTTGCCACGAGGGGAGTTCGGATTCGGTTACGACCCAGTCTTTGAGGTGGAGGGTCGGACCATGGCGGAACGCGCGCCTGCAGAGAAGGATGCATTGAGCCACCGCGGTCGCGCCGCCACGCTCGTTGCATCTGCGCTTAGGAGTGAGCTCGAACAAACGCGCTAAGCGCCGCGCGAGGCATCTTCGCCTCGGGGATCGGCAGCAGCGGATACACGTGCACAAGACCCTCTTCAAGGTGGGCGGTGCAGGCGACACCAGCAGCTTTTGCATCCGCCACGAGGCGGAGCGCCTGCGGGTAGAGCACGTCACGCGAGCCACTAAAGAGCAACAGCTCGCGGATCCCACGGAGAGAACCGAATTGCGGACTGACTTCAGCGCGGCGAGGATCATCACCACCGGCCCAGAAGCGGCCGGCAACCTCAAGGAATGGTGCGCTGAGGATTGGGTCAACGTGGTCATATGTGGGCGTTGCAGGATCAGACATCGTCACGTCAAGCCATGGGGAGATGAGTGCCACACGAGGTGAACCACCGCCTGCCGCGACGCGTTGTGCAAGCGCGAGCGCTAGTCCGCCGCCAGCAGAATCGCCCATCAGCACCGGAGTACTGTCACCACTTCCGCGCGCCAATTGCAGGAGCGCCTCGAATGATGTTGACCAAGTCGCCTCAGGCGCAAGTGGATAGATCGGCAGGAGCACGGTGGCGCCACTGTGACGTGCGATTTCTGCGCAGAGATTCCAGTGAATCACTGAGGCATCACCCACGTAGGCTCCACCATGCAGATACATCAGCTCTACGCCAGTACTGCCGCTCTTTGGGGTAAGGGTCCACACCGGAAATCCACGTTCGTGTGAAACCTCAGCACGCACCGTCTTTAAGATTCTCTTCGGTGGAAGCGCAGGCTTCTGGCTGTGCATCCGTGCAAACATCGCACGCGCATGTGCCTCGTCTCGAGGTGGCTTCAGCGCTGCAATCGCCCCCAAGATAAACCCGAAGAGATTGTGTTGAAGCGAGGGCATGGTCAAATTGTACGAGGCGTGGCCCGAGCCTCCCTCGTCGTTGCGCGCTACGGGGAGGGGGGAACGCTCTCCGTTGCAGTTGGGGAGGGCGTCACCTCCGTTGGTGACGGACTCGGCGACGCGCTCTCTGGTGGGGCGGTTGGATCTGGCGTCGGGGTGTAGCGCGGCAGCGGGAGCCCAGCGTCGCATGAGGCGAGCGGTGGGAATGGACGCGCCAGCTCTGGCGTTGGCGTCGCTGTTGGCGTGGGTGATGCGCCACTTGCGAGCGGCGCGGGCGTGAAAGCGGCCTCCGCGCCGAGCTTGGGCTCGTTCGCTGCAGCTGGGAACCCCCACGGCCGTGTGCCGGGAGCTGGGAAGAGTCGAGCGGCAAGCAGCGACATCCGCGTTGCATCAAAGAAGACGACGGAGCCAAAGGGGCTGTATTCACCCTTGCGGCGGTAGCGCAAGATCGTATCTCCTGGTTGGATCACGGCACGTACGATCTTCGTCGTATCAAACGACCCTGCCGCCTCTGCTAGTTGCGGAATCAGCGCAGGGTTCAGGTCCGTGCGCACGCCATCACCGATCACATCCAGCAGGGCGAGCGCATTGCCAACAAAGTTGCCACTGCGCGCCAACTCATCGCGCGCAGCGAGCAGGATCTCAATCTGACGCGGCCCGCGCGTCATGTCATCGGTACCCGGAGCCTTGCGGATACGAGCATAGGCGAGTGCACATTCGCCGCTCACATGCCAGTTTCCGGCGGGAAGCCTGGCCCCGTCCATGTTGGTTCGATACGAGACATCAAGAATGGTGCGACGAATTGTTAGGTCAACACCGCCGAGTTGATCAATGATCTTGACAAAGGTCGGGATCACAACCACTGCAGTCGCGTCAATTCTGACGTTGAACATGGTGCCGAGCGCTGTGCTGAGCGCAACGGCTGGACCTTCTGGAAACTTCTTTGGATACCGCAGAGCGTATGACCAGAGCGAGTTGATCTTGGGCCCAAATACGTCGCCGTTGCCCAACGGCACATTCACAAGATCTCGAGGAATGGAGACGGTGCTGACGTAGCCACCGACTCGATCCCAACTGACGATGATCATGGAGTCAGTGTTGAAGGAGGCGCGGTTCCCCATGGTGTCGGCACCAATGAGCAGCATGGTGAAGCGATCGCCGAGTGGAGGCGGGGTGGGTGTGGAACTCTCCGTTGCAGATCCACTTGGCGATGGGGTGCCGAAGCCGGAGAAGACGTCGGTAGCGGCGACCCTCGCGCGATAGACAATGGCCGCAGCCCCTGCCTGCGGCGCGATGGAGATCAGCAGGGCCAGCGCCAGCAAGATGGCTGTGCGACGGGTGCGCTTCGCGCCGCGGGCCGCATCGAGGGTGACCAGGATGCGCCACGGAATGGAGAGAAGGAGCAGGGCGAAGAGGAGCGTCAGTCGGCCGGGGGTTGCAACCGCAGCGGCGGTGCGCACCACGCCGAAGAGGAGGAGCGCGCTGACCGCCACCACGATGAGGAGCAGGAGGGGGAGGGCGGAGAGGAGCGCAGCGCGGCGGCGTCCGTTAAGCCACTGGCCTAGTCCGGGCACAACGGCAGATGCGGCAGCGGCTCGAAGGGAGCCCGATTTGGGCGTCATTTCAACAGGCATGGGTTGATGATGCCACCCGATTGAGAGGAGCGTTTAGGATGAGCAGGTCGGGGTGTGGCGCAGCTTGGTAGCGCGCCTGCTTTGGGAGCAGGAGGTCGGAGGTTCGAATCCTCTCGCCCCGACCACAACTCTCCCTCAAATCGCGTCATCTACCGCCCTAGCCGCCTCGTTTAGACTGCGTACATGTTGAGCCAGCCCCTCTCTGAGCGCCTCAGCGCGGGATACCGACGCTTCCGTGCCGGGCGCTACAACGCCGAGCGCCTTCGCTATGACGAGCTGGCGCGCGAGGGTCAGAAACCGCGCACGATGATCGTTGCCTGCTCCGACTCCCGCTCTGCCCCAGAGACCATCTTTGACGCTGGCCCAGGGGAACTCTTTGTGCTGCGGAATGTCGCCGCGCTCGTCCCCGTTTACGCCCCCGATGCCAAGAGCCACGGCGCGAGCGCAGCCCTTGAGTTCGCCATACATGGACTCGGTGTCACCTCAATCGTTGTCATGGGGCATGGGCGCTGTGGGGGGGTTGCCGCCGCGATTGATTCGGCATCTCCCCTGACCGACTCGGACTTCATCGGTGCATGGGTTGCGGACCTCGTAACTCTCGATCAGCGCACCCCCACTACGTCAGCGAGCAGCCCTGAGGAGCGCCAGAAACTCATCGAGCATCTCAGCGTGCAGCAGTCGTTAGAGCATCTCCGGACCTTCCCCTGGATCGCCGAGCGCGAGCGCGCTGGCAGCCTCACCCTGCACGGCGCCTGGTTTGATATTTCGCTCGGAGAGCTCCATGCCCTTACTGGGGACGAGTGGCTCCCACAGCCCTACGACCAGGCTGGCTGACCCCTCACGGGAACCGCCAGCGCCGCTCCCTCGTTACGATACCGATGGGGAGAATCCCCACACAGAAGAAGTAGAGGTGAATCGTGCGAACACTCCTGAGGCTCTTCCTCCCGATCGCCCTTCTGTTGGCGGCCGTTGCCCCCGCAGCTGCGGCCGACGAGTCCCCAACCCCTGAGGTCGTCCCTTACCTCGCGCCGGAGTACAGCGGCACGCTGCCAATCGCCACCCCTGAGGACGCCCACGCTGCCGTCCTTGCCGCCGGTGGGCCATTCGACGAATTCACCTACAACGATGGCGCACAGATCGGCGCCTCGCAGTACTACGACGTCAAGGGAGAGTCGGGAAGTGCAGCGACCTGGATCGTTGTCTACACCTACGGGTGGAACGACTGCGAGGCCGGCTGCATCAACGCACACAGCTTCGTCTATCAGGTCGATCCGCTAACGGGTGCGGCAACCTTTGACAGCCACCAGGGTGACGTGCTCCCAGGCGATGCACCTGCAGCACTCATCGAACTCGCAGGTCGCAGTGGCGGAGTTGTTCCAGAGCCAGAGTGGCGAACCGTGACCGGTGAGCCGACTGCCTGCCCAGAGGGGATCACAGAACCGGATGCGCCAATCTCGAGCGACACGGTCCTGCCGTGCCTGCTTCCAGACGGCTCACTCTTCCCCATGGTGCTTGAGGATGGTGGTGAAGGCGACACCGATTGGGCCAAGATGTATGAGACGTGGATGGAGGAGTTCCGCGCATCGCTTGAGCCCTGCGCTGAAGGTGTGGACGTCAACGATCCGACGGTGACCACCTGCGTGCTGCCTGACGGAACGATTGTTGGCCCGATGCCACTCTTCGCCATGGACATGGAAATGACTGGAACAAGAGACGAAGAGGGTGGTTGGACGACCGCCCTGCCAGCCATCATCTTGGCGGCACTGCTCGCCTATATCGGCGCGGCAACCCTGGTCGGCTGGTCAAAGCGCCGCGCTGCATAACGCTCGCGCAACTGGAGTAACCGGGCGACCCCGGCCGAGCCGCTCAGGCGGTCAGGTCGGGGTCGTTCCCCATTCGTAGTTCTGCTTCAAGATGCGCAGGTAGACGAACGTTTCGGTTTCAAGCACGCCGGCAATGGAGCGGAGTCGCTCGGTGAGGAAGGTGAGCAGCGCCTCATTGTCTTCGCAGACCACTTCAATCAGCAGGTCGTACGCTCCAGCCACCACCACGCAGTAGCTCACCTCAGGGAGTGCCTCGAGTTCTTTGGCGGTGGTCAGTAGCGCGGCCGGGGTGCAACGCACGCCGATCATAGCCATCAGCGGGTAGCCAACTTTAAGTGGATCCGCGACAGCGATCACCTTGAGTGCGCCGCGATCGACGAGCCCCTTGTATCGAGCCCGGATCGTTGATTCAGGGACGCCAAATGCTGTGGCAATTTCTGTGAAGGGCTTGCGGCCGTCGGCCTGCAGCACCTCCATGAGGCGACGATCAAGGTCGTCGAGCGCTCCGTGGCTGTTCCCTCGTGCCATCTCACCCCCTGCACTGCAACTACGCCACCACGTTCCCCGCAAGGGAGATGGTCTAGCGGTGCGAAGGCTACCATCAGCGGGTGATTAGCGGCCCCCTGCTCCTCGCGCGCGCACTCCTGGCAAACGTACGATTTGCCGTACTCCAGATCGGCGTTATCGCCCTCGCCTCCACGGTCGGAATCGCGCTCCGCCAGCTCCCCGATTACGCCCTACAGAACGCCGGAGACTACGCGAACGAGATGGCCAAACTTCGTGCCGAGTACGAGCCCACCCTCGGGCCGCTCGTCGGCGTCTTCGAGCGCCTCGGCCTCTTCCGCGTCTTCACCTCGCCGTGGTTTACGGCGCTGCTCGTGCTCCTCACCGTTTCCATCATTGTTTGCACCTGGGACCGCCTCCCAAAGATCGCCGCTGCCACGGCACCATCCCGCACCGAGCAGCCCGACACATTCTTCAGCGACTCACTACCAGGGCGCGGCGTGATCGATCTTGCTGCAGCGCTGCCAACGGGCGCAGCGCTCGGTGACCGTGCCGCCGCCGCAGCAGCCGAGGCGAAGCGCGACGGCTGGGAGGTGAGCGTTGCCGCTGATCCTGACCGCGACGGTGGTCTCCTCCTTCATGCAGACCGCTTCCGCCGCTCTGGACGTTTCACCCTTGTCATGCACACGGGGCTCGTGGTGATGCTGCTCGGTGCGGCAGCTTCGGGAGCCTTCGGGTACACGCAAGGGATCTTGCTCACTGATGGAGAGGCACTCCCCGTCGGCAAGATCGGTACCGCCGATGGTCTTGTGATCGTGAATCACGCCTTTAGCGCCCCCCGCACTGAAACCGGCGCATTTGCCGATTTCTCCACCGACCTCGGTGTCTACGTTGGCGGGGAAGAGGTGGCACGCCAGCTGGTGCGCGTCAATGAACCCCTTGCCTATGACGGCTGGAGCTTTCACCAAAACTTCTTCGGTCCAGCGGCGCGACTCGAGATTCGTGATGACGTAGGCGCGCTGCTTTGGGCTGGTGATGCACCATTCACCGCACAACTAGATGGTGCGCCATATGCGACGTTGCCGATTCCAGGGAGCAGCGCCGGGATCGAGATGCAGTTGCGTCGCGACGACAACGGTGTTGCCGCGATCTTTATCGTGGCGAGTACGCCTGACCTAAGCGGCACACCCAGTGTTGATGACCCCCTCCCCCTGACGACACTCTTCGCCTCAGTGCTCGCAGAGGGCGAGGTGGCCACGGCGCCGGGTGCTGGATTCAGCGTCTATCTGCGAGAGGTCACCTCGTACACGGGGATCATTGCGCGGCGAGATCCAGCCGCACTCCTCATCTGGGTCGCTGCAGCGCTCATCATGGGCGGCTTGATGCTGACGCTTCGCCGGCCTCGAGCGCGACTCTGGTTGCAGATTCGCCCTGCCGTTGCCACCGTGCCGATTGCGCTCCTCACGGAACGGGGCACAGATCCTGCGCAATATGGCGCCATCATTCGACGCATCACACGTCGGCTGTCAGGAGAGGGGGCGTAATGGCATCGCTGCGAGAGATCGTACAGACGCTGCTCCCCAACGCGGTGCCGTTGGCGAAGGTGCGGGACGAGTCGATGGCGCGCACCGTCACGTGGGTGCGCGTCATGCGCATGCGACTGCCAGCATTTGACGGGATGGAGTCGGGTGATCTGGCGCTGATCCCACTCACCCTGCTCACCTCAGCCGCACCCGACGCACAGGCCCGTGCCGACCTTGTGGAGTACCTCGCCGAGCACGGCAGCACCGGCATCTTGCTCCTTGGCGACGAACAGCCGAGTGCGGCCGAATCAAAGGTTCGAGCCGAACTGGCGAAGGCTGCCGAGCAGAATGGGTTGCCGTGCCTCGCGGTGCACGGCATGGAATCGGCGCAACTTGAGCGCAGCCTGATCGGCGCGGTCGTGAATCGTCGTGCCGAACTTGAGCGACAGGCGGTTGGGCTCGAGCGGCAGATCGCAGCACTCGCACTCGATGGGCAAGGACTCGAGGCGCTCATCGGTGCGCTCGCTGCGTTCATTGGTCGCGCGGTGGCACTTGAGGCGCGCGGCGGAGTCTCGCTCGCTGTTGTCGCTCCAGCCGGCCTTCCGTCGAGCGGCGTCGCGGCGAAGGCGGTCTCGCACTACCTCTCCAAGAGTCGACCAACTGGGCAGCGCATTCCACTCCCCGCCGTTCCTGGCGCGCCAGAGGGGGAGCGGGAACTTGAGGAGGGCGTCGAAGAGTCACCGCTCGGCGATGAGGGTTCAGAGCGGCCAGGCTCGATCATCTTGCTCGGCGACGAGCCGGTCGGCGAGCGTGAACGCATCGCCTGTGAGCGCGTGGCACCACTCCTCGCCCTTGAGATTGTGCGCGTTGCCGCTGAACTTCCTGCCAACGCTGGTCGTGGCGAAGCACGCACCCTGCCGGCCGAGGGGCCACCGTGGGTTGCGATCGCGGCGAGGCAACCACGACCACATGAGGCTGATGTTCCGGCCCTCCGTCGCGAGCTGCGCCTCCTTGCGAGTCCGCGACGCTTCATGTTGCGCGGGAGCAACGAGAGCCTCGAGGTGCGCATCATCGCCGTTGCTGACACGAGCGACCCCGGTGCCGCAGAGACTGCACGCAGGGTTGCCAAGCGGCTGAAGCGTCCCGTCGCGGTGTCACGGCCGTTTACCGACGCTTCAGCGCGACCCGCCGCAGAGGCGGAGGCACGTGCCGCTCTTGAGTCGCTAGAGCGCCGCATCGGCGGGCGCGCAGGAAGTGGCGGCGAACAGGTGGTGCGCGCGGAGCTTCTCCCTGCGCATCAGCTGCTCGGTTCGGTGATGACGATCCCGGAAGGCCGTCGACTCGCCCTCGCCTTGCTTGCGCCGCTCCTTGTTGGTACCTCGGCCGCACGCCGACAGCGGATTGAGACGATCCGCGCCATCCTCGACGCTCCAGGCTCCTCTGAAGCGAGCAGTTCACTAGGCGTCCATCGCAACACCACCGCCTATCGACTCAAGCGTATTGAAGAGGTAACGGGGTGGGATCTGCGTGAACCTGATCTGCGCCTAGCGCTCTCGCTCGCGCTGCGGATCCTTGATGTCGAGGGTGGCTTCGATGGGAGCCTCAGCGAGTAGATCTGATCCTTTCAAGGTTCACATGAACTGTTGTGGCATAGGCGGTAGAATCTCCCTATGGAACGCAGAGCGGCATCTCGAAGGACGCTCCGCCGCGCCATCGCGCTCGCAGGGGCCGCCCTCCTCTGCTTCTCTGGCGTGGTGGGTGTGGCGGGTGCTAACCCGACCCCGGCCTCTGCTGCCACCTTTGTGCAGAAGCCCTGCACCGACTGGAAGAGCCAGATCTCACCTCCAGAGACCATCCGGGTGCTGCGTACCAACTCCGGTGTGGTCGAAGAGATCCCTTTCAAGCTTTACGTCTACCGCACCCACGTGGCTGAGTTCTACACGGAGTACAAGTCGAGTCCGTATAGCGACGCTCTGCTGGGGGTGGGCGCTATTGCCATCAAGCAGAACGCCTGGTCGTGGACTATGAAGCGCCCAAATGGCGAACGGAACTGGTGGGCTGTGTCAAACACGACCGCCACCCAGCAGGCCTGGGTCCGCGGCGACCTTGCTGATGACGGCTCACTGAATGGCACATTCGGGCGTACGGGCAGCTCCAATTCAGCCCGGGCATCAGAGAACTTCAAGATTCGCGTGGCGATGCGCATTCGATTTGGTGCCGACCTCCTAGATGATGGAATTGGGGGCCTTGTTCGCAACGACGCCATCGGCCACTACACGGCCCCGCTGGCCGTTTACAACGAGAGTGGTGGCATCGTGCCCGTCAGCACACTCCCAGCCGATACCCCACGCTCATGCTTCGACGTCACCGACGAGCCGTCCATCAATCAGATCTATCGCACCGGCGGCATCTATGAGCCGGGATGGAGCTCTGGAGGACGCAGCACCGCGCGATACAACGCAGCGGTGGATGCGACCTGGGGCACTACCGTGCAGCGCTTAAAGGACGACGGGAAGTGGTACTTCGCGAACCCAGGCTTCTACGGCAGTTGGAACGGTGGTGGTGGTTCGGTCACAGGGTGCCTCGCGCCACCAAGGGCGGGCCAAACGGGCATTCCGTTGCGACACGCAACGCAGCCGGGCCACTGGCGAGGCGTCTCGGTCTTCGTGATGAATGCAGACTCGTGCGCCAAAGAGCATGACCTTTCGGTAGAGGAGCTGATTCGCTACGTCTGGTACACCGTCGATGCCGATGCGACAGGGGAGACGTCGTATAGCGTGCCCGGTTCACGCGCCTACAAGTACCGCATTAACTGGGTGGAATCGAATCGCATCATCTCTCCAGGGATCGACGTGACCGGCGATGGGAAGGGCGACTTCACCGCCATTGGTGCTGATGGATCGATCAAGTTCCTCTCAGCTGACAAGTATGTGGGCGCGAACGGTCGCCTCCGCAATCGCATCCCTGGAACGGTGCCCGCGCTTGCCGGTTCCACCCTGATTGATCGGGACATTGCCCGAACCGAGCGTGACGGCAGCCTCTCTGTGCTCAGCCTCTGGCGCGCCGCCAGTGGTGCCACCACCCTCGTTAAGACTCCGATCTCGAGCGGCGTGCTCGGCACTTCGGTCACGATTCTCGACGCCTACACAGGCTTTGACCCGAGCGCGACGCTGACCCTTGATGTGGCCGATACATCGGCTGACATCATTCAGGAGTTCTTCGTTAGCGAGCGCATCCCCAATCCGACTGACGCGACAGTCGCCCAGTTGCGTCTGCACCAGGTGACCGTCGGAGCTGCGCCAACCCAGCTCCTTGACACCGAGACTGGGCCAGACGCCACTACGATCTTGCGCGACGTCACGGGCGATGGCGTCCCTGATGCCACGCTCCTGTGGCGGGCAAACGATGGGGCGCTCATGACCGCGCAGGCGGCTGGATCGTTGAGTTTCACGCCATCAACCCTCTGGTCACTCGGCGCGTTGAGTACGCCAGGCGCTCTCCTTTGGCCAATCGCCAGCGGTTGGAGCGTGACGGCGGCAGATGCTCTTGGCGATACCGGGGCTGAGCTCTACCTCAGCTACCGCGACCTCAAGGGGATCGGGCATATCGTGAGGCTGTCCATGAGTGAGGTGACCGATCCAACGGTGCCACCAGTCGTGAGCCCTGATCTTGTCTTCACGCCAGAAACCGCGCCAGCCCAAACAACGAAGGTGGGTAAGGGTGAGAACACGTTGGCAAAAGTTGCGGCGAGACTCGGCTACAAGAGTGGCACGGCCGCCTATGCGCGATTCCTCGCACTCAATGCTGGCCCAGTGCGACTTGAGACCATTCGCAGCGGTGACACCTACGCGAAGATTGCAGCGCGCGTGGGTCGTACCGAGGGCTGTCTTCGCTCAATGAACCCGAAGAGCTCCACCATTGCGTATCCGGCTAAGGTGCTGATTAAAGGTCAGACCGTGAGGGTGCCCGTTGACACAACCTGCGTCTACACAACAAAGAGCGTGCTCTACCGCAACTCGCCGGTGCGAATCCTCGCCGGCGAGGTGGAGTGGCTCCGCGCGGGCGACACCTGGGAGACGGTTGCGACGCGCGCCGCTGCAATCGGGGTGACGGTTGATGCTGCCGGACTTGCCGCACTCAATCCAACGATAGATCTCACCACTGCGACCGCTGGCACCGAGGTCCGCATCCGCGCGCCGTGGGCCGCCGTCGTTCGCAGTAACTCCCCTGTCGCCACCTTTACGGTCGGCACACGCGTCTACGCGTGGGGTGCCCCGAGCGAAGTATGGACGGCCACCGCATCAGGGAGCGTGCCGAAGCTGATGGCTCGCGACTGGACTGGCGACGGGATCCTTGACCTCTTCTTTACCAGCGTCTCCTCGACGGGGAGCGTGACCCTGCAGCGCCTCGGCTATACAGGCGGCCGCCTGGTGTTGAAGGAGAAGATCGTTCGAAGCTCCGTAGGGAAGGGCTGGACTCTCCAGTAGGTGGAAACGTCGCACTATTTGTGCAAGATCACAAACTACCCCGCCGATAAACCGCTCCACGGCAGTCCCAAAACCCCGTACTCTCCCCCTAGACGGCTACTCCCCTGGATTTCAGGGGTGAAATCTGTGCCGTACGCACAAGATTCGGGCACTGCCCGGTGGAGGGGGATCATGTCGAAGGGGTATGGAGCACGCACCGAGGCCGAAACCAAGGCGGCGCTCGCCACGGTCGCCAAGGCCGAGAAGGCTGGCATCCGCACCGTGCAGCTGCAGTTCGTGGACTTGCACGGGATCACTAAGAGTGTCCAGATCCCGATCCACCAGATGTCCGCCTCGATCAAGCACGGCACGTGGTTCGACGGCTCGTCGGTTGAGGGCTTCACGCGCATCGCCGAGAGCGACCAGATGCTCCGACCTGATATGTCGACCTGGCGCATCTTGCCGTGGGCGCCTGCAGAGAGCGGCGCTGGCACAGCGCGCGTGATCTGCGATGTGCTCCTTCCCGACGGTTCACCATTTGCGGGTGATCCACGCGGCGCCTTGCGCCGCCAGGTTGAGCGCGCCGCAAAGCTCGGCTACAAGGTGAACATGGGGCCAGAGCTAGAGTTCTTCCTCTTTGAGTACGGCGCCGAGGGTAGCCCGGTC
>JBDLWN010000101.1:0-9874 GCA_039804225.1 Chloroflexota bacterium | reverse complement strand
CCCGTTACGTCGCCCTCTGATTCTGCAAGGGCAAAATCATCCGGAACGTCTATGAACTTACGGATCTCAACTTTGGTCGCCTGGATTGTTGCGATGTGACGATTTTTGTTGTCAATCACCGCAAGCTGCTCACCTACAGCTTCAATCGGCTCGTTTTCTGCCTCGTAGTCCCATTCAAGGGTACCTGCGGTTGCTCGCTTATTCCCGTCGAGAATGAGGCTGATCAACTTCTCACGAGACGCCCCGGGGTTACCAAATTCAATACTGCGCAACCCGTTGACCCGCTGAAATGCCATCGGCGGGATTCTACCGCTTGGCGTTTTCAATACTGAGGTGATGGCTCATCCTCTGTGCCGAGTCAGGTGGCGGGGTATCGGCCTTCGGTACCTATGTCGTGCTCCCTTTGGCAGATGGCTCATGCCGCAGGCGTGCCATGCTGCTGGCACGCACACCTGCCACACTACGAACATGAAGAGGACTCAGCGCACCCCTTGGCTTGCGGCCTCAGTACTGGTCGCCCTGATCGTCAGTTCCATTGCCGCACCACGAACATTTGGCTGGGGTGCCGGGCTGGTCGCTGCAGCCGACGAAGAGTTGATCGACGGAGATCCGAACGCCGACGAGAGTGCCGATCCGGACGAGAGCGTGTCGCCAGATGAGAGCCTTGATCCGGATGCCTCCGCCCCTAGCGAGGAAGAGCCAGAGCCTGACCCGGGGCAAGATCCGGGAGAGGAGATTGACCCTGATGCCACGGACGGCGAGGGTGGCGAAGAGGGCGATGTTGAAGCGTCGCCAAGTGATGAGCCGGCCACGCCAACTCCGCCAGCGCTCACTCTCAGCGACCTGCTTGCTGCCGCGACTGCCAGTACACCCTTTGATGCCGCCCTCGCGCTGCAGATCCTGCAGGACTATGCGCCGCCGGGTGCCCGTGCGATTGAAGTCGCCGATCGACAAACCTTCCGCAGCGCACGCACCTACACCATCCATGAAGTGCGTAGCTGGTCGCGACTGCCGCAGCTCGGCACGTCAAGCGCGACGGTATGGATGCGTTTCGTTGGCGGATCAGAGCGAACCCCGTTTGCGGTTGCCGCTGGGCGAGATCGCACTGATCCGCGAATCAGTAATGTGCGTGTGCGCGAAGGGCGCGCATCGCGCGGCAACCCGCCACCGTACCTTCTGAAGATAAGCGGAACCGACACGGGCACCGGCACCGTTGCCATTGAGGTGCGTGTTGGCTACGAGAAGCCGCTCAGGTTCGCCGCCGGCGATGAGATTGAGATCGGCCCGTTTATGAAATCTACAGGTGGGAAGGTTCTCTTGTTGACGCGCGGCGTCACTGTTGAAGTGCGCCTGATCGATGCAGCTGGGAACGAGAGTTCTTGGCGCCGTGTGCGCCTCCCCTAGCTAGAGGATCGCCCGCCACCGCGTTGCCGCGTATGCCGTGGCGATCAGCGCCAACCCGCCTGCAACGATCAGTGCGCCCGGTGCTCCAATCAACGAAACCACTGCGCCCGTCCCAAGCCCCCCAATTGGCGTTGAGCCAGCAAAAACTGTCGTGTATACGCTCATCACTCGACCGCGCAGTGCTGGCGGCGTAGATGTTTGAATCGATGCGTTTGCAGTGGCGGCCATGGCGATCGCGCCGAATCCTGCACCGAAGAGCGCCACCCCGGTAACCAGTGCCGCCCACGGCGCTCCGCTCCCACTCACAACTCCGGCCACGATGGAGAGAACGCCGAGTGCTGCAGCGCCACCAATGATCACGGCGGTGCGTGGTTGGCGCAGCATGGCAACCGCGAGTGCGCCACTCAGCGACCCGAACCCAATTGCGGCCATCAGGAGCCCGAGGCCGGGCGCGCCGATCTCTAACACGCTGCGCGCGAGGATTGGAGCAATCACGTTGAAGTTCATGGCCACACCAGAGACTACGCCGATCACAAACACGCAGAGGGCAATCAGCGGCGTGCGCGTCACAAATTGAACCCCCTCGGCGAGGCTGATGAGCACGTCGGCGACCGTTCGTGGACGAGGAGTTCGCGGTGCGGGGCGGAGCTCATCAGCACGCATGAAGAGGAGGGCGAACAACACGGCGAGGAAGCTAGCGCCATTCACCGCGAAGCAGCCGGCCACACCAATCACACCGATGAGTACGCCGCCGATCGCTGGGCCAATCACACGCGCGCCATTAAACATGGCTGAGTTCATTGCAACAGCCCGACCGACCTCATCTTCGGGAACCATCTCGCTAAAGAACGACTGACGAACAGGCATGTCGATCGCATTCACGACACCAAGCAAGACGGCCATGAGGATCAGCAGCGGCAGCGTCATGAGTCCTGTTGCAACAAGCATGGCTTGAAGCAGAGCGAGTGCCATTAGGCTGACCTGGGTGCCCATGAGAGCGCGGTGCTTGGGGAGCGCATCGGCGAGCACGCCACCAAAGAGTCCGAGAACCATCACCGGCGTGAACTGCGCAGCGGCAACAATGCCGAGCCATGCGGGCTCATTCGTGAGCTCCGTGATGTACCAGGCCTGCGCGATCGACTGCATCCAAGTGCCTGCCAGCGAGACGAGCTGCCCGAACCAGAAGAGACGGTAGTTGCGATGGCGGAACGGACCACGCCAGGCTGGGGCGATGCGAGACCGGGTTCGTGTTGTTGGCATGCCTAGAGGCTACACCTGCGCGGAGCTACTCCTTGCCCGAGGGGGTGCGATGAACTAGCGGCGCTTGCTCTTTGCGGCTCGCTTCACCGTTCTCGGGCTTACTGGTGCCTCATCACGACGAATGGCGGCAACGGCGGCAACGACTGGAAGGGCGAAGATCGCTCCGAGAATGCCGCCAACGAGCCCGCCGATGCTACCTGCAACGAAGACGGTGGTCCCCGAGAGGTGCAGCACACCGTTCATGAGACGTGGCGCGAGCTGGGTTGCACAGAGGAGCCAGCCAACAATGATCACCACCGAGCCAGGGAGAACGTAGGGGCCAGCGGCGAGAATCGAGAGCGCGAGTGGCGGTAGAACCGCAACGCCCTGTCCGATTGAAGGGATCGCCATGACGATGCCGCCAAGTACGGCGGCTAAAAGGCCATCGGCTCCAGCAATAGTGGCGCCAACGAATACGACTAGGCCATAGATAAACCCAAGTGCAACGTGTCGCCCAATAAACCGAGCGATAATCTCTTCAAGAATTTTTCGTGAGCGCTGTGCACTACGAACTCGTCCGCGCGTTGCAAGCTGATCAACCGAGTCAAGGTGTGCAGGATTTGCCGAAAGGATAATGCCGATGCCAATTGCGAGAATGAGTGGACCGAGCGCACCAATTGCGCCTGCTGCGATCGCCGCGATGTTTGACTGCACAGATTCTGCGCCATCGCGGATTGTTAAAATGATCGTTGTTGCGAGCGGCACCAAATCAACGGTGAGTCCGACCGATGCGAGGAGTGCACTCAGGCGCTCAACCATGGTGGCCACCTGAAGCGGAGTTGGCTCGGGCCCCGCAATGATTCCGCCCAACGACTGTGCGAAGGCGATGGCGAGCTCAACAGTGATGACGATGACGGGGACTGCTCCCGCGATCCAGACAAGGAGCGCTGCACGTGTGCGAGTCCAGCCGCGCGCTACTAGCCGATCGATTGGCGCATCGGCCAGCGTCGCAAGGAGCCATCCACCGGCGAGTGCATACAGGAGCGGGCCCTGGGCCGAGATGAAGGTTGTGACAACGCCGAGCCCCGCCATGATTGCGACGAGGGCGAGGCTTGCGAGTGCGGCCCACGCAATCAGGCGAATTGACTGTGGCCACTCTTCGCTGCGAAGAGGATTGGGCAGATTCATAAGTTGATCTTAGTGCAGCGGGTGCACGAGGTTGCTACCCCCACTCAACTACACTCCCCCTATGTTGCCGCCGACAGAGTCCAAGTCCCGCACCCCACGTGACCGCATGCCCTTTCGGCATATCGGCTCAACCATCCTGCTTGCCACCTCGTTCATCCTCGCCGTTGGCGCGCTCGTCACCTGGTGTATTGATCAACAGATCGGGCCTTGGGCACCGAATGGGGTAGTCGTCGTCACTGAGGGCCCATCGGCAGATCCGAGTGATGGCGGTTCACCAAGCCCTGTGGCCGAACCCTCCGACCCCTCTGAGCGCGCACGCACCACGCCGCCACCCCTCCCACCAGTGGATCCGAGCCTGCTCGTCCCGTCAGTTGCCGGCGACCCTGTGCGCGTCTTGGTGAGCGGCGTCTGGATTAACCTCCCTGTCGTTCGCCCGCCGCTCGAGGGAGATGGTTCCCCACGCTTCCCCTGGTGCCGCGTCGCTGAATGGATGCCGAACAAGGGGAAGCCCGACGGTAAAACAGGAATCCTCTTTATCTATGCGCATGGACGCTACTGGGAGTTCGGTGGACTACTTGATAAGTCGCCGAAGCAGATGATCGGACAGATCATCGAGGTGGACCTCATGCCGAAGGTCGCTGGGCAGCAACTGACGCGGGTGCGCTATCGGGTATCCGAAGTCCGAAAGGGACTCACCTCGTGGGCCGAGCTCAGCGACGTACCGGATGGGCGTGTGGTGTTGCAAACGTCAGAGACCGATCGAAGCGACGGCACCAAAATGGTTGTGATTGGCAAGTACGTCGACACCACCACCTCAACGCGCCCGATGCCGGTAGCAAAGCCACAAATCTGCGACTAGCCTGATGCGGAGGAACGTTGAGACGACGGAGTTCCGCCCAGATATTGAGGGGCTGCGCGGCATCTCCATCCTGCTCGTGCTCCTCTTTCACGCCGGTCTCCCCTGGACGCCAGGTGGATTCATTGGCGTTGATGTCTTCTTTGTCATTAGCGGCTTCCTCATTACAGGGAAGCTCTGGCGTGAATCACAAGCGGCTGGTGGACTAAACATCGCCAGGTTCTACGCCTGGAGAATTCGTCGACTCCTACCAGCGGCACTAGTCTCCGTGGCGCTGATCACGCTGATTGGCCTCCTTGTTGCTGCACCGCTCAATCGCAGTGAGATGGCTGCCGACGGCGCCGCATCCGCACTCTCCCTTGCGAACATGCGCTTCATTGGTTCGGTGGACTACTTTGCACCAACCTCTAGCCCATCGCCGTTCTTGCACTTCTGGTCGCTCAGCGTTGAGGAGCAGTTCTATCTGGTCTGGCCAGCGCTCATCCTTATCCTCACCTGGCGCGGTGGTGGGCGGCGACTCGTCGTTGTTGCCCTGCTTGCTGCTGTGCTCGCCTCGTTTGCCCTGAGCCTCTGGTTGACCGACGCCTCACCGGCACGAGCCTTCTACCTCCTTCCAACGCGCGTCTGGCAGCTTGGCGCTGGTGGGCTCCTGGCACTCCTCCTCGTTGCGGGCGCGTCGCGGCGCGCCGGGCTCATCGCATGGCTTGGGCTCGGCGCCATTCTTTTCGCCAGCGTGGTGCTCACTCCTGAGATGCCGTATCCGGGACTCGCAGCTCTACTCCCCACACTCGGCGCGGCTGCCCTGCTCTATGGCGGTTCTGCGCCAAGCGGCCCACTTCGGGCGCTGACATCGGCGCCGCTTCGGTTCCTTGGCAAGATCAGCTACTCGCTCTACCTGTGGCACTGGCCACTCCTGGTGCTCCCCGTGCTCTGGCTTGAGCGCACGCTCTCACCGATTGAGGTAGCTACCGCAGTTGCCGCGTCAATCGCCGTCGCCTGGCTCAGCTGGCGCTTCGTCGAGCAGCCATTCAGGTACGGAGCTGCGTCGCGCAGTGCAACGTCGTGGAGCGCGATCCGCATCGGCATCGCAGGAATTCTCGTGGTGGCCCTCTTCACCCAAGGCTTCTCGGCGGGACTCGCGGCAGCAAGCAGCACGCCGCAGGTGCCTCCGACACCATCCGTCACGCCTTCAGGCTCACCAGCACCTTCACCAGCACCGAGTGACGGGCCGATCGTGCTACCAGCAGATCTCACCCCTGCACTAGCCGATGCTCGTGATGATGAAGAGCGACTGCGTGGCGACGGTTGCCTCGCATTTGAACGCGTGACGACGCCGCCAAACTGCGTGTACGGCGTCAAGGGGTCAGCGATAACGATCGCCCTCGTTGGTGACTCACACGCCTCGCACTGGTTCCCAGCGATTGAAGCGATCGCCCTTGAGCGCGGCTGGAGGCTGGTGACCTTCGTCAAGGTGTCCTGCTCGTTCACAACACTCGCGCAGCGCAATCTGGCGCTCAAGCGTGCCTATCGAGAGTGCACCGCATTCAATGAGGCAACGGTCGCTCGCCTGAACCAAATCAAGCCTGCGCTCACCATCATCGTGAATCGCCGCACCTTCCGCCCAATCAGCGAAGGCATCACCTCTACGTTGGCTGGAGCCGCACTCGGTGAGATGGTCGCCCGACTCCCGGGAGCAACGGCGATTCTGGTCGATACACCCGATCCTGGGCGTGATGTACCCGCGTGTCTCTCAAAGCACCCAAGCGATATCCGCGCCTGCCTCTTTACGCAAGATGACGCAGATAATCGTGAGATCGGCGTGGCGGAGCGTGTGGCGGCTGAGGTTTCAGGCGCGCAGCTCATTGATCTCACTGACAGCATTTGTGCCGCGTGGCCCTGTTTGCCGATTGCCAAGAGCGTGCTGATCTATCGCGATGAGGATCACATGACAGAGACGTTCTCGCGAAGCCTCGCCACTCCACTCAAAGTAGAGATCGATAAAATTCTGCCGCGCTAGCGCTGCGCTCGCTCCGCGGCGTAGAGCATGATGGCGGACGCCACCGCAAGGTTGAGACTCTCTGCAGTTCCAAGCATCGGGATCAATGCGGCACTGGCACAGGCACTACGCAGATTGGCGCTCAGGCCATCAGCCTCGGTGCCGATGACGATCAAAGTTGGTGTTGCGTAGGTAAGCTCGCTGTAATCGGAGGCTCCATCGAGTGCCGTGGCGACCGTGCTCCCCGGCCAGCGCTTGAGCAGCGTGACCGCCTCGTCGTGTGTCGCGCGATAAATCGGCACCGTAAAGATTGAGCCCATCGTGGCGCGCACCGTTTCAATCGAGTACGGGTCACACGTGTTGCCAACGAGAATCACGCCGCCAGCGGCACAGGCGTCAGCGCTCCGAATGGCGCTTCCAAGATTCCCAGGATCGCGCGGTGCCTCGAGCATCAGCCACCGCGCTGCGCGACTTGGATCGATGGTCGTCACAGACTGAGTCTCGGGGGCGGGGTCGGCATACACGGCAAGCTGCTCTTGCGGGTTGTCGCGCCCCGTGATCTTGGCCAGCACTTCCGTTGTGACCGAGAGTGACTCGCGCGCGCGGCTCGGACCACCGTCAATTGGAGCCCGCAGGGGGCCGGTGGTGAGGAGCATCTCGGGAACCCAGCCCGCAGCGGTGGCGGTCGCGATCGTGCGCTCGCCTTCGGCGAGGAAGAGGCGCTGCTCGTCACGGCCCTTCGGTGTGCGCAAGGCGCGCAGCCCCTTCACGACCGGGTTGGAGAGGCTCTCAATGCGCAGCGGTTGCATGGGGGGAGGATACCCCTAGGGGGCGGCGACGGTTTCGCCAATCACGCGCAACAGTGAGTCGCTGCCGCGCGCGTCCTGCGATAGCTCCCAAATCATGATCCCTCCCGCCAACTGCAGCGCGAGTTCGGTCTTGCGCTGAATCGTTGCCGGCCCGTTGTAATTCTGTTCAACCCCCTTATAGAGGATGCGATCACCGCTGGCGGTCGCATCGTCATTTGCGAGCAACGTGCGATACGCCGCGCCACCGGGTCGGGCATAAAACGGTACGCCGAGCACGAGCTTATCGGGGTGGATACCTCGGGCAAGCCAGGTCGCGAGCGAGCGCTCCGCCATCGCATACGACGAGTGATTGTTCCTCGGCCCGTCGTAGGCCATGAGGTTGATGAAATCGAGATGCCCAACGGCGTCGGTTGAGATCCCCACCGCATCGGTCGCATCGGCGAGCACTGCCGCGGTGACGAGGGCCCCCGCAGGAAGCGCCGATCGGAAGTCCATCGCGAGCGCCGCAAAGTTCCCTGCCGAAGTACCAGCATTTGGATATTCCCAATCAATATCGACACCGTCGAGCGCATAGGTGGCGCAGAACTCAGCAACACGCTTCGCCAGTTTTGCGCGGATGGCGGGGTCAGCCGCGAGCGTCTCAAACTCCTTATCCCATCCCCACCCTCCAACGGCGATGAGCACCTTTACGTCGTGCTTCTGCGCCTGCGCTACGACCTTGCGCAAGTGGTTTGGGGCACCGAATGGCCGCGTCGTGCCATTTGCTCGTGGAATGAGGAATGAGTAATTGATGTGTGTCAGGAGCGAGAAGTCGATCGCATCAATGTTGGCGGCGGGTGTCACATAGCCAACGACCTTGAACGGCTGTGTCCGCGCTAGCGGTGTCGGGCTTGGCGATACAGTTGGAGCCACCGCCGTTGAGCAGCCGATGAGGGCGAGTGCCAGGGCCAACGCGCCCCATGGTGCTCGAACCAAGCGCCACATCAGCGCTGTGTCTTTACGGTGCCAAGGTCTACGCGCGCCGATGGTCCGGCCGGGGCAGACCAGGCAACGAGCGTCACCTTGTAGCTGACCCCTTTGACGAGGCCAGTGATCGTGCACGTAGCGGCAGTTCCTGCGACCTGCGTGACCGCAGAGCCAGCCAGCGTGCAGCTGCGCGTCGTTCGCCCTTTCGCGGTTGCAGTAGCGATCCAGCCAGTTGCTTGGGTGGAGTCGGCGGGCAGCGCCCAGTTGACGCGAATGGTGCCGCGGCCTGCCGTGACCGTTGCATCAACAGGTGCAGCGGGTGCCTGCGTTGCCCAGACAGCGATGCAGCGTCCGCCGCCGCCGCCAGGAGCCGCACTGCGAACACGTGTTGCTGCGTAGAGGGTGGCGAAGGCACTCGTGGCGAGTACGTCGGGCTCAATGGCAAGACCCGCTCCGATCGTTTCGTACCGCTGCGTAACTGGATCCCACAGCACAAGATTCGGCGCGTCGAGTGCTCCAGCCCTGGAGAAGTACCCGCCAACAGCGACTCTTCCGTCATTCAGCTCGGTCATTGCCGAAACCCACGCGGTCCGTCGTGGGTAGCTCACGCCACCGCCCAGCGGAACCCAACCACCTGGCGCCACCGGTTCAATGACTTGCACGGCGTCTCCATACCAGCCAAGCCCGCGACCGATGAGTGGGTGACCGAGATTGTCCACCACGATGCTTGTCGGTAGATCTGAGAAGAGTCGCGTGTCGCCGATTGTGCTCCAAGCCTTTGCCGTAGGTGACCAAGCCGAGATCAATCCGTTGCTGAATCGTCCTGCGACATACGCCGTACCGTCGCTTGAAAGAGCGGTGGTGGTCACCTCAGCGGTCACCCCTTTTCCGAGCGCAACCCAGCGCTTGCGAACTGGGTTCCACAGGGCGACGTTTGCCGATGCCACACCAGGCGAACCTGCAAACCGGCCAGCGACAAGTAGGTTGCCGCTCGCAGCGTCGAGTGAGAGTGCCCGCACCACGATCCCTTTACCGCTCAGCCCCTTCCCCACCTTCGACCAGAGGCCCGTCTTCAAGTTGAGTTGCGCAAGCCCAACGGCAGTGACGCGGCGTGAGCCCTTAGTGATCGTCGTGAAGTTTCCGGCCACGTAGAGCATGGTGCGCGCCGCGTCGACGGCAAGAGCGGTAATGGTGGCAACGCGCCCGGCAGAAGTCTTGAACGTTGCGAGCGCCTGCCAGGAGCCGCTTCGTGGGTCGCGCACGGCGAGCCCCGCAACAGTTGTGCCCGCTGCCTTTACGAGACCAGCTCCACCAACAACGAGCCGACCGTCGGGAAGTTCAACCATGGTCGTGGTGCTGCCTGTCCAACCCTCTGTCCCACCAAGTGGAATCCAGCGTGCGGTCAAGGCCGCTGCG
>JBDLWN010000100.1:0-9516 GCA_039804225.1 Chloroflexota bacterium | reverse complement strand
CACTAATTTCCGAGCAAGCCCGGAAACTCGTTCGACTTGCATGTCTAAGGCATACCGCCAGCGTTAGTCCTGAGCCAGGATCAAACTCTCCGAAACAACGTGTTGCCTTACGGCAGCACGTTAATTTTCCGAGGGTCTGCCCCGGCGAAAAAACGGTTGCTTTGTGTTACCTGCCACTCTTCAGCTGTTAAGGTGCCGCCGGCTTTCGCCGACGCGGTCGCCACGGAGACCGTGGTGACTGTAAGCGCTGCTCTGCTCCACCCGTGATCGGGGCGGACGGTCGAGGATCTCTTCCACGAGCGACGCGAAGGGGGAGTCTACGCACCATGCCGCTCCCCTGTCAAACGGGGGGCTCGTGCGGGACCGTGCGGGGAGATTCGTGCTCACCACGCAGCGGTCACGTGTTACAGCGGGCTCGACTCCACGAGGAGCAGGACGCCCGCTGCGGCGGCCAGAGAGGCGACGGCGAGGGTGGCCCCCGCCGCGGCAGGCTCCACGCTTGCTGCAACTGTATAGATAAGGAGGGCGACGAGACCGGCGAACACGACCTTGAGGAGGCGGAGGAGGAGCTCGACGATCAGGTGGCTCATGCCCCTACTCTACGCCCCGCCGCTCTTCCAGGCTACGCAGGATTGTTACAGCGTCGGCGTACTGGAGGTCCGCCCCGAAGGGGAGGCCGCGGGCCATGGAGGTGATGGAGGGGACCTTGGTGCCAAGGCGCTCCTGCAGGTAGAGAAGTGTTACATCGCCCTCAGGGGAGGGGTTCGTGGCGATGATCACCTCGCGGACGGGGTTCCCCTCGGCCGCGGCAGCGTCGACCCGCTCAAAGAGCTCCTTCATGCGCAGCTGGCCGGGGCCGATCCCCGACATGGGTGAGAGGGCCCCGTTGAGCACGTGATATCGGCCTTGGAAGGCCCCAGTGCGCTCGATGGCGACGAGGTCGAGCGCCTCTTCGACCACGCAGAGGAGGCCGAGGTCGCGGGTGGTGTCGCGGCAGATGCGGCAGCGCTCCTCGTCGGAGACATGGCCGCAAATGGCGCAGGGTCGGGTGTTCGCCCGCATAGCGCTGATCGCCCCAGCCAGGGCGAGCGCCTCGGGCTCGGGGGTGCGCAGCAGATGGAAGGCGAGCCGCTCGGCGGTGCGGGGGCCAACCCCTGGAAGTCGGGAGAGGGCCTCGATGAGGCGCTCGACGGAGCTCGGCAGCGCTGCGCCGCTGCTCACTCCTTCCAAACCTCACGGAGTGCCGTGTCGGGATCGAGCTCGCCGAACTGAATGACGATCTTGCGTCCGTAGGCCTTGTCGGCGAGCGACTCGATGCGCTCCCGTTTCGCTTCGGCGCGCTGGCGCAGGAAGCTCTTCGTGGGCGGGTAGCTGAGCACAAGAGTGTCGCCGTTGAGCGTGGGTCGGGCATCGGCGAGGAGTGGCTTGGTGGCAGGGTCTGCGCTGGCGAGCATGGCGCCCCACTCCCCTGTTGCCAGCGGGGCTGGCGGGGTTACCGGTGCGGTGGCGGGGGCCACGGCGGCGTCGCGTGGTTCAGAGGAGGCTGCGGAATTCGCGGGTGCGGAGGCGGTTGCGGCAGCAACGCGGGCTGGCGGTGGCGTTGGTGCGGCAGCGGGTGCGGCGAGGGCGGCACCCCCGCCAAGGAGGAGGAGCTCCAGGCCGAGGCGCAGGTCGGCATCCCCACGCCCGGTTTCGATGCGGCGCAGGGCGTTCGCGAGGCCGAGGAGGGCTTCGCGGGTACGGCCGGCGAGGCCGATGGTGGCCCCGCCACCGTCGGAGAGGTCGAGACCAGCGGGGAGCTTGGCGGCGTCACCTGGCACGGTGCCGCCACCCGCGAGTGCGGCGTGGAGTCCGCGGCGGACGAGGTCGGTGAGGCGATCGGCAATGATGCGAGGATCTCGGCCACGGGCCTCGAATTCGGCGAGGATCGCGAGCCCGGTGGGTGCGTCGGCGTCAAGGATGGCGCAGGCGAGACGCTCAATGCGGTCGGCGCTCGGGAGACCGAGGAGCTCTTCGACGTCGGCCGCCTTCAGTGGGTCAACCCCTGAGGAGAGGAGCTGATCGAGCATTGATTCGGCGTCGCGCATGCCGCCATCGGCGAGGCGGGCCAGGAGTTCAATAGCGGCTGGCTCGGCTACTCGCTTCTCGGTCGCCAGGATGGCTTCGAGCTTGGCGGCAATCTCGGCACGGGCGATCGGGCGGAAGTCGAAGCGCTGCAGGCGCGAGAGCACTGCAGGGCGAATCTTTGAGGGGTCGGTGGTGCAGAAGATGAAGACAATTCCAGGTGGCGGCTCCTCGAGCCATTTCAGCAGGGCATCCCAGGCGTCATTGGTGAAGCGGTGTACCTCGTCAAGGATGAGGACCTTGCGCTTCAGATCGGTGGGTGGATTGGTAATGAGCGGGATCAGGTCTTCGCGCACGTCGTCAATGCGGTTCGAAGTGGCGGCGTTTGATTCAACAACGTCAAAGGTGGCGCCATCAGTAATCGCGACGCAGGAGCGACAGGTGCCGCAGGGCTCGCCCTCGGCGGGGGCGAGGCAGTTGAGCGCCTTGGCAACGATGCGGGCGGTCGAGGTCTTGCCCGTGCCGCGCGGGCCAACAAAGAGGAGGCCGTGGCCGAGGCGCCCGTCGGCGACGGCACGGCGGAGGGTCTTGGCGATGGGGTCTTGACCGCGAAGTTCGCCGAAGGTGGTGGCACGGTAGCGGCGATAGATAGCCAGCTGCTCCGTCATGCTCCCCTCCCCTGCTCTACGCGCTGACCTCGACAACTGTTTAGTGCCGCCGGCCGAGCCATCCGCTGCGCCCGCCGCGATCCGCTTAGCGCTGCTTCCTTCCGGATCTGACGCGGTTCACAGAGCGTCGTCGCGCGGAGTCCGACCGACGGCAGAGGGATCATAGACGACCCGACCCCCTCCGATCGCGCAACGGCCACCCCTACTGTGAGCGCGCCAAGGCACTCTATAGCGGACGCCCGATCGGGCGACGCATAGCGGATTGGAGCGCGAATATGGGGCACACCGTCGACCTTCATGCCTACGGAGTAACGGCGGAGCGCGGCTTCCTCCCCATCGCCGACCCCAGCGCCGCCATCCCGCTGGCCAATGCGGAGTGGCACGAGACGGCGCGCAATCTACCGAGCCTGATTCCAACTGGCCGGATTCGCGAGATCATCGAGGCGCTCCCGCCGTTCCGCGCCGATCTGCTGAATACGGAAGAGGATCTTGAGGCGGCGATGCGAACGTTGAGCTATCTCGGTCAGGCCTACGTATGGGGCCAGCCAGAGGCGCCAACCGCACTCCCCGCTCGACTCGCCGTGCCGTGGCATGAGGTCGCAGCGGCGATTGGCCGAGAGCCGATCCTCTCGTATGCGAGCTACGCGCTCTGGAATTGGCGTCGCATTGATGAGGATGGTCCGATTGCGCTCGGCAACATCGCGCTCCTGCAGCACTTCTTGGGCGGGCTCGATGAGGCTTGGTTCATTCTGATTCACGTTGATATTGAGCGACGTGCAGGCGCGGCGCTCGCCGCGGGTGCACGCGCACAGACCGCGATCTCGGCGGGCGACGATGCCAACGCAACCGTTGCGCTGAGCGAGCTTGGTGATGCACTTGATGGCATCCTTGCCACGATGCAGCGCATGCCCGAGTCGTGCGACCCGTATGTCTACTACCACCGCGTGCGTCCGTACATTTTCGGCTGGCACAACAACCCCGCTCTGCCAGGTGGCCTGGTCTACGAAGGGGTCACCGCCTATGCGGGTAAGCCACAGTCGTTCCGCGGCGAGACGGGCGCGCAGAGCACCATCGTCCCCTGCCTCGATGCGGTGCTCGGCGTGGAGCATGCCCCCGATGAGCTGCGCACCTACCTGATGGAGATGCGTCGCTACATGCCGGTGAAGCACGTCGGCCTGCTCGAAGCATTTGAGGCGGGCCCAACCGCGCTCAGCCGCGTCACTGCACTCGGTGCAACCGCGCCGGCGGGGCTCGTTGCGGCGCGCAATCGTGCCGTTGATCTGCTGCGCGCCTTCCGTGCGCTGCATCTGGAGTACGCCGCGACGTATATCAATCGCCAAGCGGCAGCGGCAACGGGGAACCCAACGGATGTTGGCACCGGTGGCACGCCGTTCATGAAGTATTTGAAGAAGCACCGCGACGAGACGGAGTCTTCGCTCACGAAGAGCTAAGGCTTAGCGGCCGACGAGACTCCGCAACACGAAGCGCAGGTTTGCCGGGCGTTCCGCCATGCGGCGGAGCGAGTACGGCCACCAGTCGGGCCCGTACGGCGTATAGATGCGCACGCGCCAACCGTTCGCAATGAGTCGTTCGGCAAGGTCGGAGCGCACACCGTAGAGGAGCTGGATCTCACCGCGCGCCTGCGCTCCTGCACCGAGCTGAGAGATGATGCGGTCGTCGTGCGTACCGAAGGCGAGTGGAATCTGCGAGGCGAGGAGACGCTCTGCCAAAGAGAGATAGGCCGCATCCACCGCCTCCATATCTCCGACTCCCTCTGCGCCTGGGTCGTATGCACCTTTGACGAGTCGCACCGGAATACCTGCAGCAATGAGTCGCTCCACATCTGCGCCTGAGCGCTGCATGTTGGCCTGCACCACGGCACCAACGGGGCGCCCGGCGGCGCGAGCGGCGGCAACGATCTCGTGCATTTGGTCGAGGCTATTTGGGTACTCGGCATCAACGCGCACGAAACCGTTCACGCCCTGTGCGGTTGCCAAGATGCGATCGAGACGCTCCGCAGCCCGTGTACTCCCCTCGTCGAGGCCGATGGCCGTGAGCTTCACACTGACGTTGGGTTCGAGGCCAGCTGCCGCTTGCGCGGTGAGGAGCGAACTCGCATCTGTGGCATATGCATCTGCAGCAGCGCCTGAGGAGGCCTCACCAAGTCGGTCAAGGGTAACGGTGAACCCGCGACGTTTCAGATCAAGTGCTACTTCAACGGCGGCGGGGATGGTGTCACCAGCAACGAAGCGGCGAACGGATCGGCGGCCCCATGCTGTGCGCTGTACGAGTCGACCGAGCGCGGCGGCGCGACTCATGCGCAGGAGTACGGTGCGGCTGAGGGCGAAGAGCGGATTCACCTCTGAATCCTAGCGCGGCTGCTGCGAGCTAGGGGCGGTCGCGGAGGCGAATGAGCGCGGCAACCGCCTCGTCAACCGACCAGACCACCTCGCCAGATGCGCGGATCGCACCCATCACGAAGAGGTTGATGCCGTCGGCGGGGACAAGCCCCTTGCGGCGAGCAACACGCATGTCGGTGCTGAGTCCAACGATCCCCTTGTAGCGCGCAGGATCTTGCGCGGCGAGACGACTGAAGATGCCGATCTCCACGGAGGTGCCGTCATCGACCTGGGTGCCGTCTAGCCAGGCGAGCACTGCATTGGCACCCATGACTCCAGCAAGATCTACAGCGTAGACCTCGTCAGCGGTGGAGTCGCCGTCGGAGCGCATGAACTTCTGTTCGGCGAACTGCTCGTGCGGTACGAAGACGTCGAAGCCCTCGGCGCGCAGTCTTGCAGCAATGGTGTCAAGAAAACTTCGCTCGGCATTGGAGAAGAGTGGCCCGGCAAGATAGATCTTCATGGCGCGAGTATCGCCGCTCCACTGCTCGGGTGCACGCAGCGTTGCGGGCTGGCGCGTACACTCTTTTCCTGGGCCGCATGGCTCAATTAGCGGGAGGTTTTATGAGCGACGATCATAAGGTCAAGATCACCGTCAAGGACAACGGCTCACTACGCGTGGAGGGCGACTTCACCATTCTTGATGTGGAAGGGAACGAGATTCCGCACGAGGGTCCAGCCGCCGGCCTCTGCCGCTGCGGTCACTCCGCCAACAAGCCCTTCTGCGACGGCTCCCATAAGGAGCGCTTTGAGAGCGTCGTCCGCGCCCCGAAGGCGTAACGCCTAGCGTTAGTTGCGGCGAAGGGCGGAGCGCCCGCGCGCCATCGCAAGCACTGGGAAGAGGATGAGCGCTGCACCGAGCAGCCCAAGCGCGGTGTAGCTCGCCGCGGCAACAACAATCCCCGAGCCGAGGGCGGCTGCGGCCGCCGAGCTCCAGATCATCGCGTCGGTCGCTCCTTGCAACGTGGTCCGCTCGGTATCGTCGAGCCCTTCGGTGAGCAGGGCGGAGCCAGCAACGAAACTGAGGTTCCAGCCGACGCCGAGCAAGAAGAGGGCGATGAATAGGATCACTCCCCCGTCGGGTGGTGCAACAGCGGCAAGCACCGACGAGAAGGCACTGAGCGCTAGCCCCGCGGCGATGATGATCGGCGTGCCGAAGCGACCTGCCAGCCAACCAGAGATCGGTGAGAAGGCGAACATGCCGAATGTGTGTCCACTAATCACGAGTCCGACGGCCGCAAGGCCGTGTCCGTGATCGGCCATGTGGAGCGGGGTCATCGTCATTACCAGCACCATCACCACCTGACCAGCGATCAGCGCGACCACAGCGGCAAAAATCCGCGGTCGAGCCAACATCTCCCCCAGTGATGCGCTCGCGCCACGCGAGACTCGCGAGGGCTTTGGCGCAAGTGATTCCGGAGCAGGTCGCAGCGTCACGTAGGTCAGGAGCGCGGCGGCGGTGACGAAGAGGATTGGTACGCCGTAAACGCCAGCAAGTCGCGGCAGATTGAGCCCTTCGGCAATGTTTCCGGAGACTGTGATCAGATTTGGGCCAACGATTGAGCCGAGTGTCGAGCCCCACACCACAACGCCGATTGCAGAGGCGCGGCCCGATTCGGGATACATGTCCGCAGCGGTATAGCGTGACAGTTGGTTCGCGCCGTTCGCACAGCCCATCGCTGCGGTGGCGACAATGAAAAGTGGGAATGATGCGAGCACGACCGCGACCCCTGCGGCAAGGGCGCCGGCCGCGCCGATGGCGTAGCCGAGTACCAGCCCTGCGCGTCGCCCGTACAGAGCCATGAAACGAGAGAGAAACTGCGACGCCGCCGCCGACCCGAGCACGATGGTCGCGCCTGGGAGCCCCGCAAAACTGGTACCCCCAGAGAGCTCCTTCGCGACGATGGTGGCAATGGTGATAGCGGCGATATAGCCGGTGCTGCCTAGGCCAACACCTAGAACAAGGGAAGTTTGGAGGCGGCGCCTAGTAGCGGCGACGGTCATGCCGAGGGAGTAGTGGCGATAGCCTCGTAGATCAACTGAAAGATCTCGGCGGATTTCGGCTCGTACGCAACAAGGGCGTTCGGCTTCTCCTTCTTCGACTGCACGATTGGTCGCTCATCAACGGCGGTCATGCCACGGGTGAATTCACCGTGGAGCTCAATGTCAACACGCTTCTCGCGCAGGTCGAAGAGGTGCGGATGTGTGACGGCGAAGATGGCGCACGGGTCGTGCAGCGGTCCACCGTAGACGCCGAGCTGCTCGCCGTAGGTGGTCGAGAAGAAGTCGAGCAACTCTGCGGCGAACTTCGCGCTCGGTGTGCCGAGGGAGAGAACACGCTGCACGAACTCTTTGGTGATGACCACCTGGTGCGTTGTGTTGAGGCCGACCATCTTGAGTGGGCCGCCGTAGTTGAAGACGGTCGAGGCGGCCTCGGGATCGGCCCAGATGTTGAACTCGGCGTGTGGCGCGCGATTGCCGTGCAGTGTGCCGCCGCCCATCAGCGAGATGCCAGCGATGCGCTTGCCGAGGTCGGGAGCGGCGCGCAGGGCGAGGGCGATATTGGTGAGCGGGCCGAGTGGGGCAAGCCACACTCCTTCACCTTCGTGCTTGCGCACGAGTTCGATGATGGCCTCAACGGCACCCGTCTTCTCGGCGGTTCGGCGCACTGGCGGCAGCTCCGGGCCACCAAGACCTGACTCACCATGAATGTGCGGCGCGTTGCGCGGCGGTGCCACAAGGGGTCGATCTGCTCCGCCGAAGACGGGGGCGCTGATGCCAAAGACATCGCATGAGATCAGGGCGTTGGGCAGCGTGCGCGAGAGGGGCGCATTGCCGTGCACGGCGGTAATGCCGATCAGGTTCGCGTAATGATTGGCGACCACGAGGGCGAAGACATCGTCGTGCCCTGGATCACAGTCGACGATCATCGTGGGGCGCTGCGCGGCGATGCTCATGCGCGAACCTTAGCGCACCCGCGCCCACCCCCGTGCGCCATACTGCACGCATGAAGCACACCCCCCGCCAGGCAAGCGAAACCACGTTTCGTCCCGAGATAGAAGGGCTGCGCGGCCTCGCCGTAGGACTGGTCGTTGCGGCGCATGCCGGCCTGCAGATTCCGGGCGCTGCCCTTGGACCCGACATCTTCTTCGCCCTCTCGGGGTATCTGATCGTCGGCATTCTGCTCCGCCGCCTCGAGGCAGGGAGCGGAATCGGCTTCCGCGACTTCTACGCCCGCCGCATTCGACGCATCGCCCCCGCGCTTGCCGCCACGATTCTGCTGACCGTTGCTGTGGTGGCCCTGCTGAACGACCCGACGACGCTGGCACGCACCGCAAAAGACGGCGCGGCTGCACTCGCGGGTGCTGCAAATATCACGTTCGGCCTACAGGCGGTTGACTACTTCAGCAGCACCGAGCCCTCGCCGCTTCTACCACTCTGGTCGATTGGAGTTGAGGAGCAGTTCTATCTCGTCGTTCCACTCCTGCTCGGTGCCGCATGGAAGATTGGTGGGCGCCGCGGCGCTCTGATCACGTTCGCCCTGATCGCGATTGGCTCCACCACAGCCGCCGTACTGCTGACACCAGCGGAACCGATCTGGGCGTACTACCTGCTGCCAACACGTGCCTACGGTCTCGCCGCGGGCGGTCTTCTTGCGCTGCTCGAGACGCGCGCGCTCGCTAGCAACACACTGCGACGCATCCCGCTCGCGCCGATCGGCCTAGCAATGATCGCGGCTCTCACGTTGCTTCTTCCGGGCGAGCAGGGGTATCCAGGCATCGCCGGCCCACTGTCAGGCGTTGCCTCGGTGGCGCTGATTGGCGGCATGGCCACCATTGGCTTGCGTGGAAGCGTCAGCGCAGTGGGTGGCAAAGCGATGCGTGCACTCTTCTCAATTGCGCCGCTCCGTGCCATCGGCCGCATTAGCTACAGCCTCTACCTGGTGCACTGGCCGATTCTGATCCTGCCGACCTACTTTGGTGTGGAGATGACGTCGGGGAACACAGCACTCGCCGTTGTAGCGGGCGTGCTCGTAGCGGCACTCATGTATCGCTTTGTAGAGCAGCCGTTCCGCCACGGGTTTGCCCTAACCCTGGTTCCGGGCACGGTCCTGCGCCGCGGCGGTGTGTTGTTGGCGAGTCTCGTGCTCGCACTCGCCGGTGTAGGGATCGCGCCCGACGCAACCTCAGCCGAGCCGGGTGCCAGCGACGATCCAGGTATCAGCGTCGTCACCCCATCGCCAAGTCCGAGTGCAGCACTTGTCAGTCCCTCCCCCACCCCATGGGCACCAATCTCGATCGGCGGCACAACGGTTCATCAACTCACGGGTGCTGTGCCAGCAAACATCAAGCCAACGCTCGGTCGCGCGGCCGAGCGTTGGCTTG
>JBDLWN010000099.1:0-9665 GCA_039804225.1 Chloroflexota bacterium | reverse complement strand
GGTGATGCCGCAGTGAAGCTCCCAGTGCCGCTGCTCAACATCCTGAACGGCGGCAAGCATGCCGAGCACTCCACCGACTTCCAGGAGTTCATGGTGGTTCCTGTGGGCGCCGCCACCTATCGCGACGCACTCCGCGCCGGCGCTGAGGTCTTTGCCGCACTGCGCAAGAACCTGCATGATCGCGGCCTCGCAACTGGTCAGGGTGATGAGGGCGGCTTTGCGCCGAGCCTTCGAACAAACGAGGCGGCACTCGATGCACTCATGACGGCAATTGAGGCGGCTGGGTATCGACCGGGCGAAGAGATCGCGATTGCCATTGATGCTGCTGCAACAGAACTTCTGCAGCCGAACGGCCACTACAAGCTGGAGCGCGAAGGTCGCACCTTAGAGAGCGGTGCACTCGTTGATCTCTGGGCGAGCTGGGCTTCGAAGTATCCGATCATCAGTATCGAAGATGGTCTCGCTGAGGATGACTGGAACGGTTGGGAGGCCCTCACCGCGCGCATCGGTGGCAAGGTGCAGATCGTGGGCGACGATCTGTTGGTCACGAACACCCACCGCATTGAGCGCGCCATTGACGCGGGCGCCGCCAACGCGCTTCTGGTGAAGCCGAACCAGATCGGCACCCTGACCGAAACCCTCGACGCCATTACCCTGGCGCGCGGCGCAGGCTGGGCGAGCATCTTGAGTCACCGCTCTGGCGAAACCGAAGACACGACCATCGCCGACCTCGCCGTGGCCACCAACGCAGGGCAGATTAAGACGGGTGCCCCATCGCGTTCGGAGCGGGTCGCCAAACTGAACCGACTCTTGCGTATTGAAGAGCAGCTTGGCGCACGGGCAATCTACGCCGGCAGCGCCGCCTTCTCGCACGTGACCCACGCATGAGCCGAATTGTGGATCGCGGCGCAACGGTTGCCGCCTTCGTTGGTGTCGGCATGGCGCTCACTGTTGCGGTGAGCTTCTTGATGGTGATCCCGATCGACCCGGCGTACATCGTCTTCGCGCCACTCTCCGGTCTACTCATCGGCTGGTACGGCAACCAGCGCGCCGGGCAGCTGCGCGGTCGCCCAGGTCGCATCTTTGCGAACGCCGCCTGGAGCGGCGCCATCACCGCGGTGACCTTCGCCGCACTCTTCCTTGCGGTGAAGCTCTTCTTCTTCTCGCTTGACCCTGGCTACCGTGATGAGAAGCAGGGCGGCTCGTTTAATTGCGCGGCTGGTCCAGAGTGCGTCTACGTGCGCTACCAGGGAGCTGAAGGTGGCGCAGAGGCGCTCGCCGAAGCAGGTATCACCGACGTGGCCTCATTCACCGATTGGTATTGGGATGGCCAGATGGGAACGGCGCGACTGCTCATTGGCAGCACGACACTCGCCGCACTTCTTGGTGGATTGCTCTACTGGCCGAGTGCGCCGCGCGTGAAGCGCGAGGAGCCGGTCGCCTAATCGTCGTACCGCCACACTGCGCGATGCGCAGCGGGCGGTCGATCGATTCGTTTACTTAGGCCTTTGGCGCCGCCTTCTTGGCAGCAGGCTTCTTCGCGGCTGGCTTCTTGGCAGCCGGCTTCGTTGCAGCGGCGGCCTCAGCCTTCGGTGCGGCTGCCTTCTTCGGCGCCGACTTCTTCTTGTTCACAACCTTTGGCATTACTCCGCCAGCGGCAGCCGCGCGGGCAGCCTTCTTCGCGAGGCGCGACTTGCGTCGGGCAGCGGCATTCTTGTGAATCGCACCGTGCTTGGCAGCACGGTCAAGGGCGCTCGACGCCTTGTTGACGGCGGCAGCGGTGTCGCCCTGGGTCTGGCCGGTGATGATCTCGAGCGCCTTGGCGACGAGGCTCTTGGCGGCGGTTCGCTGAGGCTGCTGCACCGCATTGCGGCGGGCAGAGGCTCGAACCTCTTTCAGCGACTGCGGTGTTCGTGCACCCTTGTACTTTCGCGGGGTCTTTCCCATGTTGGTCACTCCATCAGCTAATGGGGCTCGGTTGAGCCGTCGGGCGATCGTAGCAGAGGCTCCGCCACGCTCCTCTGCAGGCGTTCTTCGGCGGCATGGGCGAGAGCGTGCGATCCTTAGCCCATGAGCAACATCCCGCAGTCCCGGCTGCGCAACTTCAGCATCATTGCGCACATTGACCACGGGAAGTCGACCCTGGCCGATCGTCTACTCGAGGCGACCAACACGGTCGAGGCTCGGTTGATGACCTCGCAGATGCTCGACTCCATGGATCTAGAGCGCGAGAAGGGGATTACCATCAAGGCGCGAGCCGTACGCCTGGATTACGTCGCGAAGGATGGCCTCACCTACGGCCTCAATCTGATCGACACCCCGGGGCACGTGGACTTCGCCTACGAAGTCTCACGAAGCCTGCAGGCCTGCGATGGCGCGATTCTCGTTGTTGATGCGAGCCAAGGGATTGAGGCTCAGACGCTCGCCAACGTGCATCTCGCGATGAAGCTTGGCCTGGTGATCATTCCGGTGCTCAACAAGATTGATCTTCCCGCGGCAGATCCAGAGGCGGTGATGAGCGAACTCGAAGACTCACTCGCCATCCCGCGCGAAGAGGTGATCCTCGCCTCCGCAAAATCGGGGATCGGGATCTCAGAGATTCTTGAAGCCCTTGTCGCGCGTATTCCCGCGCCGAGCGGTCCGCTCGGCGCACCGTTGCGCGCACTCGTCTTCGATTCGCACTACGACACGTACAAGGGCGTGGTGAACTACATCCGCATTCAAGAGGGGCGCCTCAAGGCGGGCGATCCAATTCTGATGATGGGATCTGGTGTGACTTGTGTTCCAGTTGAGCTCGGCTACTTCCGTCCGCAACACGTGCCGGTGCAGGAGCTGGTCGCCGGCGAGGTTGGCTACATTGCAACTGGGCTGAAGAGCGTCCGTGATGCGCGTGTTGGTGACACGGTCACATCGCAGACCACCCCCGCCACTGAACCGCTCCCTGGCTACCAGGTGGCACTCCCGCTCGTTTTCGCAGGTCTTTATCCGCTTAGCGGAGAGGACTACCCGGCGTTGCGCGAGGCGCTCGAGAAGTTGCACCTTAACGACGCCAGTTTCACCTTTGAGGCGGAGTCATCCGCCGCCCTTGGCTTCGGCTTCCGCTGTGGCTTCCTCGGCCTCCTGCACATGGAGATCGTGCAAGAGCGCCTCGAGCGTGAGTTCAGCCTGCAGCTGATCGCCTCCGCCCCCTCCTGCAAGTACCAGGTCATGCTGAGCGGCGGGAAGGGCGAACTGCTGATCAACAACCCTGCCCAACTGCCGAGCCCGAACCACATCGACGAGATCCGTGAGCCGTGGGTCGCCGCCTCCGTGGTCACGCCATCTACGTACATCGGCACGATCATGGAACTCTCCACCGACAAGCGCGGCATCTTCGATGGTATGGAGTATCTCGACGAGAAGCGCGTCGTGATGCGCTTCCAGATTCCACTTGCTGAACTGATCGTTGACTACTTTGATCAGCTCAAGAGCCGCACGCAGGGCTACGCATCGCTCGACTACACCGAATCTGAGTACCGCGTCGCACCGCTGGTCAAGCTCGACATCTTGGTGAATGGCGAACCAGTTGACGCACTTAGCACCATCATTCATCGCGATCGTGCACAGGGATCGGGTCGGAACCTTGCATCAAAATTGAAAGAGCTCATCCCTCGACAGATGTTTGAGGTGCCGATTCAGGCGGCGATCGGCGGCACGGTGATTGCGCGCGAGACGGTAAAGGCCGTTCGAAAGAACGTGTTGGCGAAGTGCTACGGCGGTGACATCACGCGAAAGAAGAAGCTCCTCGAAAAGCAGAAAGAGGGGAAGGAGCGCATGAAGCGTGTTGGCTCCGTTGAGATTCCGCAAGAGGCCTTCCTTGCCGTCTTGCGCACCGACGCCGATTAGCGTGACGACCGGCGCGCAGCCCGCGCCACCGCGCGGTCTCTACATTCACGTTCCGTTCTGTCGTTCACTCTGCCCGTACTGCGACTTTGTTGTGGTGGCAGGTGCCGCTGCATTCGGCCCACGTTCGCGCATGGGCGGCTATCTCAGCGCAATTGAACAAGAGATTGACCTGCGCGCAAAACTCGCCGACAAAACCTTCGGCAGCCTCGGCTCGGCGAATCGCCAGCCGCTTGAAACGCTCTACCTCGGCGGCGGCACCCCATCGCTCCTACCAACCGACCGTCTCGCCTCTCTCATCGAACGCATTCGCGATCGTTTCGGGCTGGCCCCCGACGCCGAGGTCACCCTTGAGGCGAATCCAGGCGGCGATGAACGCGGCGATTTGGCCGGCGTGGTTCAGGCGGGTGTTACTCGACTTAGCGTGGGGGTGCAGGTGATGGATACAACCGCCCTGCGCTCCCTCGGCCGCCGCCACACTCCCGACGATGTGGTGGCAACGGTCGCCGCCGCGCGCGCGGCAGGGTTCGCCAGCCTCTCGATGGATCTGCTCGCCGACCTGCCTGATCTACCGTTCGACGCCTGGGCGGCGAGCCTCGACGCGGCGATCGCCCTCGCCCCCGACCACCTGAGCGTTTACGCCCTCACCCTCAGCCTCGGCCCCGACGAAGCGGGCGACGACCGCCTCGCCACCCCCGCGGGTGCCGTCGCCTGGCGCGAACGTGCCGCCGCCGCGCAAGACGAAGAGCGCGGCGCGCTGGAGCTCGAGCATCTCAACAGCCGCCTCCCGGCCGCCGGCTATGACTGGTACGAGATCAGCAACTGGGCGACCGCAGGCCACGCGTCTCGACACAACACGCTCTATTGGGAGCGCGCCAGCGTTGCCGCCGTTGGTCCAGGTGCGCACGCGTTTGATGGCGTGACGCGCCGATGGAACTCCGCCAACCTCGATGCTTGGGAAGCGGCGCTGCAGCAGGGCGAACTTCCACCGGGTGGCGAATCAGAGGCCGAGAGCGGCACTGCGGGTACCGCTGAGGGCTTGGTGCTTGCCCTGCGCATGGCGCGCGGTGTGGAGCGCGACGTTGTGGTGCGCGACGGATTCAGTGACGCAATCACCTGGGGTGAATCAAACGGTCTTCTTGCACCACATCCAACGGATGCGTCGCGCGTTCAGCTGACGCTGCGCGGCCGACTCCTCAGCAACGAACTCTTCTCGAGGATTGTGTAGCTGACGTCGCGCACCTGCGCGACGTGGGTCAGTTCGGCGCGGCGAGGTCGCGGCGCGGGAAGATGTAGAGCGCCCAGATCGCAGCGATCAGTGCAACAGCACCGAAGAGCAGAGCTGCCGAACCGTCAACGGTACCGTTCAGTAGATCAACCGGCGAGAAGTGATTAAAGAGCGAGAGGTAGCGATACGGCTCGACCACATCCCAGAACGAACCGATCACCTCAACGATGTAGTTGAACATGATGAAGGAGACGGTGATCGCCATTGATGGCGCGGTGTTGTCAAAGCTGCTGGTCGTGGCGATGCCGATCGTGGCGAACATGCCCCAGAAGAGCGCACCGAACGCCCAAAGAATTGGGAGCTGCTCAAACGCGAGCTGGTCGGTGACCCCAGCGATCTGCGCGCCGATGACGGTGCCAACGATATAGGCGAACGAGACGAGTGCTGCCCCAACCCAGCCTTCAAGGAGCATGGTGAGAAGGATCTTGCGGCGGCTGAGTGGGCGGCTGAGGAGAAGCTCCAGCGTGCCGCGCTGTCGCTCGCCTGAGAGTGCGCCAACGGTGAGGCCCGCACTCAAGATGCCGAAGAGGGCAATTGAGATCGGGTGGATGAAACCGACCGAGATCGTGCCGGCCAGGGTGGAGAAGTTCCCTCCAGGGGGGCGACCAGGCTGTTCTGCCAATGACTCCTGGAAGGCTTGGTAGATGACTGGGAAGAGGAGCGACCAGACCACAACGACCGCAAGGCCGACTCCGAGTCGAATGCGGTGGCCGCGAATGAGGCGTCGGAAGAGGATTGAACTGATCATCGGGAACTCCTCTTCTTAGTGGCGCTCTTCTTTGGGACGGCCCTCTTTGCAGGGCTCTTCTTTGTAGGGCTCTTCTTTGCCGGTGCGCGCTTTGTGGTGAGTCGCTTGGCTGAAGGCTTCGGCGGTGACATCTTCACCTCCGCCACCTCAGGGAAGACCTGAACGGCGCCAGAGCTATGACGCGCGTCGCCGTAATACGACATGAATGCCTCCTCGAGACTTGCCGCTTCAATGAGCAGGTCGCGCAGGCCGGAGGACTGCAATCGTGAGATGAGCCTCGGCACGGTCGCAGACTCCGCTTCGCAGCTAATGCGATAGCCGCTCTTCCCTTCGGGAGAGATCTTGACGCCAAAGAGGCCGGCGAGTGAGGTGAGTCGTGTCGGCTTGCGTGCAACGAGTGCATCAACGCGACGGCGCTGGAACCGCACCAGCGACTCCACGGTCTCAAGTGCAACAAGTTGGCCGCCGCGAACGATGGCAACGCGATTGCAGATGCGCTCCACTTCGCTGATGAGGTGACTACTAAAGAAGACAGTGCGGCCAGCGGCAACGCGTTCAAGGAGCAGCTCCTGTAGTGAACGCTGCATCAACGGGTCAAGACCTTCAGACGGCTCATCAAGAATCAGCAGCTCCGGATCGGTCTCCAGCGCCTGCACCACGCCGATCTTCTGGCGCATGCCGCGGCTGTAGTCGCGGACCGGTCGCTTCAAGATTGCGTCGGAGAGTTCAAGCGCCTCCATGACGCGATGGCGCAGGAGTGATGGTCGGCCGCTCAAGGCGCGCATGTGGTCGAGGTATTCGCGGCCACTCATGTAGTCGTAGACGGCGAAGCCCGAAGGCAGGTAGCCAACACGTCGACGAATCTCGACCGAGTCCTTCACGACGTCGAGACCGAGGACCGAGGCGGAGCCGGAGGTCGGGTGGAGGAAGCCGAGGAGGGTGCGGATTGCGGTGCTCTTCCCGGCGCCGTTCGGTCCAAGGAAGCCGAAGAGTTCGCCCTCCTTGATCTCGAGGTCGACAGAGTTGAGCGCCTTGATCTCGCCGGCGCGACCGTAGTGCTTCGACAGCGCGCGGATTTGAATTGCAAACTGATTGGGCATACCCCAATTCTACGCCTTTGACCCGTTCAGGCTGACCCCACTAGACTGGAGTTGGCACTCACCATCTGTTGAGTGCCAAGAAACGAGGTGGGTATGGTTCGACGACAGCGACGCACGGGGCTCTTGGACGATCGCGCCCGCATCATCCTCGCCGCCCTCGTCGAGGAGCACATCCGCACGGCCACCCCCGTTGGCTCAATCGCCCTCTCAGATGGCTATGACCTCGGCGTCTCGCCGGCAACCGTTCGCGGAGTGTTGGTGGAGCTAGAAGAGCTCGGCCTTCTGATGCAACCACACACCTCCGCCGGCCGCATCCCAACCGACCTCGGCTATCGCACCTACGCCGTGGAGATCGCCACCCCCGATGAGGTGGCCCCCGTCGACCAACTCATGATTCGACACCAGTTCGGCCAGGCCGAAGGTGGCGCCGACCAGTGGTTCCGCATCGCTGCCACCACCCTGGCGAGCTCCTCGCGCGCGGCGGGGATCGCCACGCCGATGCGCCCTACCTCCGCACGCCTCCGCCACGTTGACCTCGTGCGCACCGCCGATCGCCTCGCCACCCTGATCGCTGTGGTGAGCGACGGGAGCGTGCGCCCAACGCTGATGCCCCTCCCAGAGGGGGCTGATCAAGATGCCCTCACCGCCGTGGCGAGTCGCCTAAACGCCACGGTGCTCGACAAGAGTTCGGCACAACTTGCCGCAGTCGCCAGCGACCTACCTGAGTCGCTACCGAACCGGGCCATTGTTCGAACGGTGCTCGAGCGTACAAGCCGCCTTCTCGCCGAGATCGACGATGCTGCGGTGGAGCAGGTTTACAGCGACGGCCTCCTCAATGTGATGGAGGCCCCAGAGTTCGCCGAGAGCGCGCGGGTGCGCAACGTCTTCACCGCCCTCGAGGGGCGTGGCTACCTCGGCAACCTGGTGCAGGAGGTGTCGCAAGGGGGTGAGGTGCGCCTCTTTATTGGCACCGAGAACGCGCCGGTTGAGATGCACGGCGTCTCTCTAATCCTTGCCCCCTATGGAGTACCCGGCCAAGCGCTCGGTGTCGTTGGAGTTCTTGGGCCTACGCGCATGCCCTACCCGCGCGCCGTCGGCTCTGTCCAGTTCGTGGCCAACCTCCTCTCGGAGCTCGTGACTCGCTTCCACCGCGCCTAACGCGCGTCGAAATCCGCCCCTGTCCGCCCCCTTGACACGCAACGCTTGACTCGCGCCGCCCCGAGGCGTATTCTCCCGTCAGCGAGTTAGCACTCTTAACCTTTGAGTGCTAACTTACGCACGAGGGCTCCCCGAAACGGGGGCCACTGAGCACAAAAGGGGGTACGAATGACCCAGCCGACAACCGAGTCAGAGGCAACCGAACAGGGGGCACCGGAGCTCGATCCGCTCGCCGCCGCCCTCCTGGAGCGCGACGAGCAGATCGCTGCCCATCAGCGCACCGCCGCCGACTTCGCCAACTTCCGCCGCCGCACCGCCGAGGAGCGAGAGCGCGAGGCCGGCCTGGCCAGCGAATCCCTCCTCTTTAAGACGCTGGCGATTGCCGACGACATGGACCGCGCCCTAGCGGCCGTCCCTGAGAACCTGGCGCCCGAGCCGTGGGTCGAAGGGGTCGCGGCTATCCATCGAAAGCTTCTGGCACTCCTCGAGAGCGAAGGGGTGACCCCATTTGATTCGGTCGGTAAGGCGTTTGATCCGCGGGAGCATGAGGCGATCGCCCAGGTCCCCGACAGCGGTAAGCCGGCCGGCGAAGTGATCACAGAGCATCGAAAGGGGTGGCGAATTCGTGACCGAATTCTGCGACCTGCGGTGGTGAGTGTGGCGAACGATTAGAGGGGCGACCGCTCCAAACAGCGTGGAAATTTTTGGGAAGTGTAGTTAGAGAAAAGGAGAACCAAATGGGAAAGATTATCGGGATTGATCTTGGAACCACGAACAGCGTTGTCGCCGCCATGGTTGGCGGTGAGCCAACGGTGATTAGCTCCGCTGAGGGCGGACGAACTGTTCCGTCGGTTGTTGGGTTTGGCAAAGGTGGTGAGCGACTCGTCGGCCAGCTGGCAAAGCGCCAGGCGGTCACGAATCCAACGAACACCGTCTTTAGTATCAAGCGCTTTATGGGCCGACGTTTTGACGATGCCGAGGCGGTGAAGACGAAGGGCCTCGTTCCGTATGTTGTTGAGAAGGACTCCGGCAGTGACGGTGTCAAGGTTAAGGTCGATGGCGGATCCTATTCGCCACAAGAAGTTTCCGCAATGATTCTGCAGAAGCTGAAGGCCGATGCAGAGGCGTTCCTCGGCGAGAAGATCACCGAGGCCGTGATTACGGTGCCGGCCTACTTCGACGACACACAGCGACAGGCAACGAAGGATGCCGGTCGCATTGCGGGCCTCGATGTGAAGCGCATCATCAACGAGCCAACCGCAGCGGCGCTCGCCTACGGCCTCGACAAGAAGAAGGAAGAGAAGATCGCCGTGTACGACCTTGGTGGCGGCACGTTCGACATCTCGATCCTGGAGCTTGGCGACGGCGTCTTTGAGGTGAAGTCGTCTAACGGCGACACCCACCTCGGCGGCGACGACTTCGACCAGCGCATCATCGACTGGCTCTTGGCTGAGTTCAAGAAGGACCAGGGGATCGACCTTTCGAAGGA
>JBDLWN010000098.1:0-15701 GCA_039804225.1 Chloroflexota bacterium | reverse complement strand
TGGTGAGAGCCAGGAGTTGCGAACCGACGTGCACCTCATGCCGACTGATATCAATGCGCAGCCCCGCCGCCCCAGTAATGGTGCGATCGCGAGCGGAGCCATCGGCCGGCTCACCACCGCGCCGCAGTGCAGCGCGGACACGAGCGAGGAGCTCCTGGCGACCGAACGGCTTGGTGACGTAATCATCGGCGCCAGCGTCTAGGGCATCAACCTTTGCCGCCTCATCCGCTTCGCCAGTCAGCACGATGATTGGCGTGGCGCTGCGGGTACGAATCTCATGAATGACATTGAGGCCATCACGGCCAGGCATCGCCAGATCGAGCAGGACCAGCGCCGGCTTCGTGACATCAAACTGCTCAACGGCCTCCACCCCGTTATAGGCGGCATAAACCTGGTAGTCGCTAGCGGTCAGCAGGGCGGAGATTGCGCCAACGAGCGCAGGGTCGTCATCGACGACCAAGATCGACAGGGGCGTGGTTGGTGTTTCGGTGCTCATCTTGCAAGTATGCCGTGTGCTTCAGGGGCGAGTGGCAACGTCAGTAGGAAGCGACTTCCGCCAAAGCCATTCGGTTCAATCCGAATCTCACCACCCATCGCCCCCATGAGACGACGCGCTGCATAGAGGCCGATTCCCGAGCCACTCGCGGAGGGGCGCTGGGTGCGGCGAACAAAGGCCTCGAAGATCTCCTCCCAATCTTCGCGAGGGATCCCCGCCCCATCGTCGGTCAGATAGAGCTCAGCGCGACCGTCGCGAACCCAGCAGCCGATCGAGACCGGTTCACCAACGGGGGCGTACTTCGCCTCATTCTCGAGGAGGTGGCCGAGCACTTGGCGGAAGCGACTCTCGTCGGCGAGCACGACGATCTCGGGCTCCGGCTGCTCCCAGCGAAGAGAGTGGTTTCGTAGGAGTGGCGCCATGTCCCGAATCACTGCACCAGTGATTTCACCAAGGTTCATCGGCGCGGATTGAAGCGGAAGGCTGGAGCCAGGTCGGGCGGCGGTGAGGATGGAATCAATCTGCAGATTGAGGCGACCAACCTGCTGCATTGCCGCTTCGCGCCAGGCGGCAAGGTCGGCCGGCCTTGCGGGGGATGCGCCAGATGCCGCGTCTGAGAGCAGCTCCACGTAGGCGCTCAGTACGGCGAGGGGTGTGCGTAGTTCGTGGGTGACGAGTGAGAGCAGTTCGGCGCGAGCAGTGTCAATGAGGGCGATCTCCTCATCGTGACGCGACATTACGACTTCGTGGCGTCGCGCTCCGCCAACCAGCGCTCAGCGTCTAGTGCGGCACGACAGCCATCTCCTGCGGCGGTGACCGCCTGGCGGTAGCGATGGTCATGCACATCACCGGCAATAAAGACACCGTCAATTTGAGACGCCGTGGTTTCGCTCTCAAGCTGCAGGTAGCCAGCAGCATCGACAGGGAGTGCGCCACCGAGCATTGCCGTGTTTGGCTTGTAGCCGATCGCGACGAAAAGGCCACCAGCGGCGAGTCGTTCGGGGGCACTGGTCGCGCCAGGAGCCGTGTCACGCAGCATGACCGCTTCTGTGCTCTTCTCGCCGAGCACCTCAATGACTTCGCGATTCATGTGAAGTTCAATTGATGGATGCGCTTGCACACGGGAGATCATGATCTTACTCGCGCGGAAGGTGTCACGTCGATGCACAAGGTGCACCTTAGTTGCGAAGCGAGTGAGGAAGAGCGCCTCCTCAAGGGCGGTGTCGCCGCCACCAACGACAACGACCTCTTGTCCCTTGAAGAAGAAGCCATCGCAGGTTGCGCAGGCACTAACGCCACGTCCGCGGAGGCGCGTCTCAGACTCTAGTCCGAGCCAGAGCGCCGATGCGCCAGTTGCAATGATGACGGCTTCGGCGCGGAACTCGCGGCCAGCACTCCACACGCGATAGGGTTGAGCGCTCAGGTCAACGCGATCAACATCCTGGTCCACCATAATTGAGCCGAAGCGCTCCGCCTGCGCGCGCATGTTTGCCATCAGCACTGGGCCGTCGATCCCTTCAGGAAATCCTGGGAAGTTTTCAACTTCGCTGGTGAGCATCAACTGACCGCCAGGGGCGTAGCCCCCGATCACCACTGGAGCGAGGGCGGCGCGAGCGGCATAGATCGCCGCCGTGAGTCCAGCAGGACCGGAGCCGAGAATCAGTAACCTTGTCTCCGTCGGAGCGGTGGGCACCTTGGTGGTGGCGACGGCAGGATCGGCAGCTGGCGCAACTGCGCCGAAGTCAATCGTAAGCCCGAATCCCTTGGGGGTCTCTGAGTTGTTCATGGAGCGATTCTACGCCCACGGCAGATCTGGGCTAGTTCGTTAGCGGAAGAGGTCCCAATCAGGAGGCATCAGGCTCGATCGGGCGCTCCCATCTTCTGCAACCTGAGGGTGCGCACCGCGGATCAGCGCGAGGGGACGACGGGCGGTCTTGCCGAGGGCGAGTTCAGCGGTGGCGGCGATCTGGTCGGCGACGGCTCGAACGGTCGCAGCCATCGTCCGCCCATCGGCGTCGGGCTTGCCGCGCAGATCTTCCAGCGCCGCAATGCCAGCCACGCCAATCGCCACGTCGGTAATGCCGAGACGCCATGGGCGGCCGAAGGAGTCCGTGATGATCACGCCGGGCGCCACGCCAGTGCGCAGCCGGATCGCCTCACGGATGGCGCGGGCCGAACCATCGGGATCACGTGGAAGGAGTGTCACCACCTCGCCGCTGCGCGGGCCAACATTGCTCGCGTCAACGCCAGAGTTCGCGAGTACAAATCCGTGCGCCGTCTCGGTGATGATTACACCGCGGTCCATGCGCACCACGCGAATCGCCTCTTGCAGCACCACCTCAACCTGGCGCGCGTCGCGGCCCCACTTCGCCGCATACTCCACCGCCTCTGGCCGGGGCGTAATGGTGGCCAATTCAACGATGGCCCCCTCGGCCTTCGAGACGATCTTCTGGGTCACGGCGATGACATCGTCGCTGCGCAAGCCGCCAATCGCGCTCGTCGCGGCGATCGCTGCCACACAGCCTGCGATCATGGTCGGCAGGTCGTCACCCGGCTCAATCTCGCCGAGTCCGTCAATTGGGAGTGCGAGCAGCCCATCTGTTGGTGCTGGCATGGCGGCCGCCCGCTCGCGCTCTATGGCGGCCTTCAGATCGCTCGGCGTGTCGAGGTCCGCGGTAAGTGGCGAGACGAGCGTCTCAACCTGGGCACCATCACGGCTTAGCTCGGTGCGGTGCGCCGCTGCACTGTTCACTCCGAACTGCGGCGTAAAGGTGCGTGGGAGTGGCAACAGGAGCGCCGAGGTGCCGCCATCGGGTGATGCGAGGAGCCCAGGCTGCGCCCCTGACCAGCTGCTCAGAAGCGCATCAATGTTTGCCGCAGAGACCTCGGCAAGATCCACTGGCAGGATCAGCACCGCTGTTGCGCCACTTGCTGTCGCCTGCCCGATGCCAAGTGCGATCGCTGCATTAAGGTCAACGCCGCCGTCGTCGAGCGCCTCATGTCCGCCGCTGCGTGCAAGCGCGCGGGCGAGTGGATCAGGTGAGACTAAGATCACCCTGCTGATACGTGCGGCACGACCGAGCGCCAACAGGGTGCGCTCAAGGAGGCGCGCCGAGAACTCACGGCGTTCTCCCTCGCTCAGGGCTGGCGACATGCGCGACTTCGCGGAGTCGATTGAACGGAAGGGGAGGACGGCGGTAACGCTCACGAAACGGCGAGAACGGCGCGTGCCACGGCGAGCCGCGCCGCGTCATCGCTCATGACAATCGGCGCAGCAACGCTCTTGCGCACATGTGGCGCGAGGGCGGCCGCAAGAGCTGGGGTGAGGTCTGACGTTTCAACGATGAAGGCATCCATCAAGCCAGTTAGATGCTTGGCGACACCCGCCGGCGAGACGTCGAGACCCGCTGCGGCGAGCATGCGATCGGCTGGTCCTTTCAGTGCCTTCCCACCAACAATTGGCGAGACGCCAACGACAAGGGCACCGCGTGCCCGTGCCGCAGCGATCGCTTCGCGGATGCCAGGGATAGCAAGGATCGGGGCGATGGAGATCAATGGGTTTGATGGCGCGATCACGATGCGCTCTGCTTTTGCGAGTGCATCGAGCGTCTCGGCGGTCGGATGTGCCGCCTCGGCACCGTCAAATGACACCTCCAGGACCTCAGGCTTCGCTTGCGCGCCAACAAACCAAGGCTGGAACTCCATCCATCCATCTTGAGTGCGCAAGCGCGTGCGCAGTGGATCGTCGGTCGCCATCAGAATCGGCGCTTCGCTGAGACCGAGCTTGCGCTGGATCTCGCGATTCACCACCGTCAGTCGTCCGCCAGCGCGCAGCTGTGCGGTGCGATGGATGTGCAGGGCAAGGTCGCGATCGCCAAGTCGGAACCAGTCGGGTGCACCGATCTTGCCGAACTGCTCGAGGGCGTTCCAGGTTTCGCCGGCGAGTCCCCAGCCGCGCTCGCGGTCACCAAGGTCGGCGAGGGTATAGAGCAAGGTGTCGTGATCGGGGCAGATGGTGAGCCCGTGCAGCTCAAAGTCGTCGCCCGGGTTCGCGATGATTGAGAGGTCACCGGCCGGTAGTGCCGCGCGCAGACCGTGGGCGAGCTTCGCTCCACCAACGCCGCCCGCGAGGAGTGCGACGCGCGGACTCACGCCGTGAGGGAGGGGAGCACCTCGCGCCCGAAGGCGGCGGCCCACTCGGTCTGATTCCGACCGACGTTGTGCAGATAAATCTTGTCGAAGCCCATGTCGAGGTAGCGCTGAATGGTCTTGCGGTGCGCTTCAAGGTCGCTCGAGATCAACATGCGCCCAGCGAAGTCTTCGGGTCGCACGAGCTTCGCCATCTGCTGGAAGTCCGAAGGGTTACGAATATCTTGCTTCGGGAACTTCATACCGCCGTTCGGCCACTCGCGCATTGCGTTCGCGAGCGCCTCTTCATCGGTCGGCGCCCATGAGAGATGCAGCTGCAGGATCTTCGGCATCGTGTCTGGGTCCTTTCCAGCCGCACGCGCCCCCTCGGCGAACTTGTCAAAGACTGTTTGGATCTTCTCGTCGGCGGCGCCAACGGTGATGATGCCGTCGCAGATTTCGCCCGTCTTCTTGGCGGTGATTGGACCGGCAGTCGCCACATAGATTGGTGGCGGGGCAGGTGGTAGCGTCCAGAGGCGTGTGCTCTCCAACTGATACCAGCGTCCAGCGTGCTTCACCTCTTTGCCGGTGAAGAGCTTGCGAATGATTTCGACAGCCTCAAACATGCGTGCGATGCGCTCGCCAACCTCTGGCCAGTAGCCACCAACAACATGCTCGTTAAGCGCTTCGCCGGAACCAAGGCCGAGCCAGTGGCGACCGGGATACATCGATTCGAGCGTTGCCGATGCCTGCGCAACCGTTGCGGGATGCATGCGCCAACCGGGGCAGGTGACGCCAGGACCAACGTCACCCTTCGTGCGCTCGGCGAGAAGGGTCATCACATTCCACACAAATGGCGCGGAGCCCTGCTCGGGCACCCACGGCTGGAAGTGGTCCGCGGCCATCACGCCGCTGAAGCCCGCCTGCTCGGCGGCAACGGAATAGTCGACGACCTCGGTCGGCCCGAACTGCTCGAGCATCGCGGCGTAGCCGATCTTGGCGGAACCCTTGCTCATCGCTACTCCTCTCCAGCCGGCTTGCCGTGCGCACCGATGCGCTCAGGAATGATTTCGATGAGGATCCGCTGCTGCGTCCTGAACATTGCGAGGTTCTTCGCCAAGAGAGCGGGATCACTCAGGTACTTTGCCGCCATCCGCGCCATCTGGGCCTGGGCAACCTCCTGGTTGTCGTCCATTCGCACGCGCCCAAGGATCTGAACGTAGTCGTAGCGGTCCTCAACCATGAAGGAGCAGCGGGGGTCACGGCGGAGGTTCGCCGGCCAGCGCCGCCCCTCGGCACTGTTCACCAGGATGCGGTCGCCGACGAGCTCGTACCAGACCACTGCGGCAAACGGCGCACCGTCGGCATCAATAGTTGCGAGGCTGCCAAAGCGCGGTCGGTCGAGGAACCTCCGGATCCCAGGATCGCCGATTCCTAATGGGCTCATGAGGCGTACGCTACACGCAACGGAGCCCGCCGTCTTAGTGGGGGCTCAGAAGTTGTGGAGGTGCCCCATGGCCCAGATTCACCTACATGCCGAGAGCGGCGACTACGCCCCCATCGTCCTCATGCCGGGCGACCCGAACCGATCCAAGCGGATCGCGGCGCGCTTCGACGGGGGACTTGAGAAGGCGAAGCTCGTCAACGAGCACCGTGGTCTCCTCGGCTATACGGGGACGATCAACGGCGTACCAGTCAGCGTTCAAACCACAGGGATGGGAACGCCAACAACGAGCATCGTCATGGAAGAGTTGCTCAACCTTGGCGTTGATACTTTCGTGCGTATCGGCACCTGCGGCGGCTTCCTGCATCTTGATACGGGCGATGTGATCGTCGCCTCGGCCGCAGTCGCCAGCAGTGGTATCGGCCCAATCCTCGGATTCGACGAGCCGACCGCGCCAACCGCGGACTTCGATGTGACAAATGTCCTGGTTGCGGCTGCGAGGGCCGAAGGCTTGACCACGCACGTTGGGCCGATCGTCACCTCGGACATCTTCTACGATCCGAACCCGCTCGGAACCGCGCGATGGGGTGCTCGTGGCTATCTCGGCGTTGAGATGGAGTCGGCCGCAATGTTCTTGCTCGCGATGCGCGAACGCGCCAAGGGTCGACCGGTTCGCGCCGGCACAATCCTGACCGTCTCCGACACGATTCGCGATCCGAAGGTTGTCGCCGAGGCGCGTAAGGGTGGGAGTGAGCCGTGGTACCGACTCCCTGAGGATGAGCTGATCAAGCGCATCGATCTTACGATCGGTGCTGCGCTAAAGGCTGCCGCAACACTCGGCGCTCGCTAGCCCGCACGCTCGTGACGCGAACCACGCCGATTCCAGTTGGCGTCGCACTCGGCACCATCGGTCTCGAGGGTCATGCGTGGCTGCGCGCCGCTTCGCGACTAGCAACAGGTCCGATTGATCGTCTCTGGATCTGGGATCACCTCATGGGACGCGGCGCACCAGGGCGCTCCGTTCTAGAGGCGACCACGTTGGCCGCCGCCGCACTCGCCCTCAGTCCAAATCTGCATGTCGGCACCCTGGTGCTCGATGTCACAAAGCGGCACCCGGCGCTCACCGCAAAGATTGCGGCAACGCTCGACGCGATCGCTCCGGGGCGATTCACACTCGGCATCGGTGCTGGCGGCGATGCTGCCGAGCACGATGCGTTAGGGATGCCCTACGGCGAGGTGAGTGAGCGCATTGCGGCGCTCACCGAACAGGTTGCCGTTGCGCGCGCGATGCTGAACGGCGATTCAAGCGAGCGCATCACGCTTACCGCGCCGGGGAACCTGAGTGGGGCAGCGAGTGCCCCGCGCCCAGGCGCCCGCGTGCGTCTTCTTGTCGCGGGTGGCCATCCGAGCTCCATCAGCCTTGCGGCGTCATATGCCGATGAGTGGGTGGCCCCTGCAGTGACATTCGCGGTGGGGTACGCGCAATTGCGCGATTTTGAGCGCGCCACTGGCCGTACAGAGCCACCGGTACGAACGCACCTGCTGCATGAGTTGCGTGCGAGCGAAACGCTACTCGAGTCGCCGTTCGGCAGAGATCCGCAGGGGGTACTAGCAGCGGCGCACGCCAGCGGCGCCGACGGCCTCATTGTGACGGCGCGCACTGAACGTGATGTTGAAGATGCACTCCAGCTTCTGGCGAAACTGCGATGATGTACGCATGAGCGAACCACAGGTGCGCACCCAGACGCAGGCATGTGTTCGATGCGGAGCACCCGTCTCTCTGCAGACGGCCCTCTGCGAGCGCTGCAACCCACTCGGACTCGCCCAGCCATCGGCCAGCCAGGCTCACGGGACCGTCTTCCTTGGAATTGGTGCGGCGGTGCTCCTTCTCGCCTCGCTCGCGGGGAGTTCGTCACGTGGGATCGGGCCATTCACCGTTGACATGAGCGCCCCCAACTCAGTGCCGGGCGGCCTTGCCGTATCGATCACCGTCACGAACACCGGGGCGACCGCAGGGTCGGCTACCTGCCAGGTCACAACGAGCGAGATCGGCAGCGCCGGCCTCTCCGAGATCATCTCTACCCCGCGCATTGAGCCGGGGGCAACCACCACCGTCGATCGTCAGCTCAAGATCTTTGGCAGCGACCCAATTCCCCTTACGATTTCCTGCGGGGACTAGTTTTCGGTCGAGCCCGCTTCAAGGATGCGCTTCAGATGGCGCAGGTCTGATCGAAAGATCGCACCGAGGATTGGACGCTGAACGAACCCGCCGATGTTTGCAAAGAGTGGCGGGCGCAGGTACTCCATCCAATCAATGCGCGTACTAGTCGCATTAATCTCCGTGAAGCGCAGGAGCCCCTCGCCCACAAACCTCCCTTCGTGCCGAATCGCGAAAGTGCTCGGCGGGTCTAACTGAGTGATCACCACATCATCGGTCGTCGAGATGCCAAAGATGCGCACGGTGGCGCGACCGCGCGAGCCGGGCTGCACGGGTGGCGGCGTGAGCATCTCCACGCGCTTCATTTCGTGCATCCATTCGGGCTGACGCGCAATGTCTGAGGCGTAGGCCCACACCGTATCGCGCGGTGCCGCAATTTCAATCACTAGATTGATCTCGGGTCGTCGGATCCTTCCCGCGGCGATGAGTCGACCCAGCAGCAGCTCAACGAAGACTGCGCCAAGCAGACCGACGCCAGCGATCAAAAGAAGCAGCATCAGCAGAGCACTCCGCCCGCAGATTCAATCTCTTGGAGCGCTGCGGCGGTGTCGCCATCGCGCAGCTCAACGCCGGCGGTTGCGGCAACGGCCACTTCAACGGTGAACCCAGCGGTCAGTGCGTCAAGCGCGGTGGCCTTGACGCACCAGTCGGTGGCGAGGCCACAGACGGTTACGAGTGTGACACCCGCGTTGCGCAGGAGCGCCGCAAGTTCGGTGGAGCGAACCTCGCCGGTGATCGGATTGCGGAGCGAGAAGGCGCTGTAGCCATCTTCGCCCGCCACCCCTTTGCGAATCACCACATCACCTGGCCGCTGCGCAAGCACCGCCTCAGGGAGGAGTTCGGCGCCTGGGCTCCCTGCAACGCAGTGCACTGGCCAGGTGCCGCCTTGTGGGGCGAAGTGCGGTGTGCTCTCGGGGTGCCAGTCCTGACTCCAGACGACGAGATCACCGTGGCTGCGAGCGCGCTCAACAAGGCGCAGCACGTGGGGGAGTGCGGCGGGGGCGCCCGCCACGAAGAGGCTCCCCGAGGGGTCGCCGAAGTCGACCTGCAGGTCAACGACCAGGAGGGCACGCTGTGGTTTTGCCATACCCGCATCCTCGCACGGGGCGCTACCCTTGGGGAATCGTGCAGACCTTCGACTTCCTCGAGCAGATCCCTGATGCCGACCCAACGGAGACGGCACGCCTGATCGGCGAGATCGAGCGCTCCATCGCGGCCCATGGTCCTGAGCGCGCCAAGCTCCTGCTGATGCGCCTCTTGGCGCGCGCCCGCGACCTTGGTGTCGACCTCCCGACCCTGGCCACCACCCCGTACATCAACACCATCAAGACGAGCGATGAGCCCACCTTCCCTGGCGATGAGGCGATGGAGACTCGCATCCGGCACATCATTCGCTGGAACGCCGCGGCCATGGTGCTGCGCGCGAACAAGACGCACGCGGGCATCGGCGGGCACCTTGCGACCTACGCCAGCGCCGCGAGCCTCTACGAGGTCGGCTTCAACCACTTCTTCCGCGGCAAGCAGGGGAGTGCTGGCGACCAGATCTTCTATCAGGGACACGCGGCACCTGGCATTTACGCGCGCGCCTATCTCGAAGGGCGAATCAGCGCGCCACAGCTCGATCGTTATCGACAAGAGACTGCTGGGCATGGCGGTTTGCCGTCGTATCCGCACCCGCGCCTCCTGCCCGACTTCTGGGAGTTCCCAACCGTCTCCATGGGTCTCGGCGGCATCGGTTCGATTTACCAGGCGCGCTACAACCGCTACCTTCACAACCGTAGCCTCACCGACACATCGGGGAGCCGCGTCTGGGCTTTCCTCGGCGATGGCGAGATGGATGAGCCAGAGTCTGCTGGTGCACTGACCCTCGCCGCGCGTGAAGGACTCGACAACCTGACCTGGGTGGTGAACTGCAACCTGCAGCGACTCGACGGCCCGGTGCGCGGCAACAGCAAGATCATTCAGGAGCTCGAAGGGCTCTTCCGCGGCGCCGGCTGGAACGTGATCAAGGTGATCTGGAGTCGCGAGTGGGACGAACTATTGGCGAACGACACGGGCGGACAGCTCGTACGCAAGATGGACTCGACCGTTGACGGTGAGTTCCAGAAGTACATCGTTGCTGGTGGCGCATACATTCGCGAGCACTTCTTCGGCCCAGAGCCAGAGCTCGGCGCGCTGGTGAAGCACCTCTCTGACGATGACTTGGTGCGCCTCCGCCGCGGCGGTCACGACTACCGCAAGATCCATGCCGCGTACGCCTCAGCGGTCGCGCACAAGGGTGCGCCAACCGTGATCCTGGCGAAGACGGTGAAGGGCTACTCACTCGGGCCATCCGTAGAGGCAACGAATGTGACGCACCAGGCAAAGAAGCTCTCCGAGGCGGAACTCTTTGCCTTCCGTGATCGACTCGGCCTGCCGATCCCTGACGAGAAGATTCCTGAGGCGCCGTACTACCACCCCGGGCCGAACAGCCCAGAGGTCAAGTACATCAACGAGCGTCGTGCAGCTCTGGGCGGGCCGCTGCCGAGCCGCGTCGTGCACCCAGTGACCTGGAGCGCCCCAGAGGCTGCAGTCGATGCCGAGTTCGCCGCGGGAAGCGCTGTGCCGGTCAGCACCACCATGGCGTTCGCCAAGCTGCTGCGCAACCTCTTGCGCGATCCGAACATCGGCCAGCAGATCGTGCCGATCGTTCCAGATGAAGCACGTACCTTCGGTATGGATCCGCTCTTCAAACAGAGTGGCATCTATGCGCCGTTCGGTCAGCGCTACGAGCCGGTCGACTCTGAGTTGCTCTTGAGTTATCGCGAGTCGCAGAGCGGTCAGCTCCTTGAAGAGGGAATCACCGAGGCGGGATCAATGGCCTCGTTCCAGGCGGCCGCAACGGCGTATGCAACGCACGGTGTGCCGATGATTCCGTTCTACGTCTTCTACTCCATGTTCGGATTCCAGCGCGTGGGCGATCAGATCTGGCAGGTGGGCGATGCGCGCGGGCGCGGCTTCCTCATCGGCGCAACCGCTGGGCGCACAACGCTCGCTGGCGAGGGGCTGCAGCACGACGACGGTCATTCGCAGCTGATCGCGCATCTGCATCCACATGTGGCCGCCTACGATCCATCATTCGCCTACGAGATGGCGGCGCTGATTCGCCGCGGCATGGATCGCATGCACGGTGGGCGTGAGGACATCCTCTACTACCTCACCATCTACAACGAGAACCAGGCGCAGCCGGCGAGACCTGAGGGTGCGCATGTCGATGAGGGGATTCATCGCGGCCTCTATCGCTTCGCCGAAGCGGATGCCAGTGCGAGCGGCCCAATCGTTCGCCTCTTCGGCTCGGGGGCGATCATGGGCGAGGTGCTCGCCGCGCGCGATCTGCTGCGCGAGCGATTCGGCGTGCGCGCCGAGATCTGGTCGGCGACCTCGTACTCAGAGCTCCGTCGTGATGCGCTTGTCGTTGAACGCTGGAATCGTCGCCACCCAGAGAGCGCACCGCGAACGTCGTGGATTCAGGATCAGCTCGGCAAGGGTGGCGCGCCGATCGTTGCTGCTAGCGACTGGGTCACGGCGCTGCCCGATCTTCTTGCCCCATGGATCGACGTGCCGTACCTTGTTCTTGGAACGGATGGTTTCGGCCTGAGCGACACCCGCGAAGCGCTCCGGGAGTTCTTCTCCGTTGACGCCAAGCACATCACCGCCGCCGCAATGGTTGCCCTGGCGCGTGGCGGAGAGCGCACGCCGGCCGAGGCGGCCGCGGCGATCAAGGAGTTGGGCATCGACCCAGATCGGCTCCCCGTCTTCGTTCTCGATCGCTAGGTCGCACGAAAAGACAAGGCTACTTGTCGCATTAGACAGGTGCGGTTGACACTTCTCAGCGGAAGATGGCACCATTTCCCTACGCGTTGGCGTGAACAGCGAGAGGGGGATGCACGTGGAAAGCTTCTTCGCTTGGGGAATCGGTGGCCTCCTCACCGGACTTCGTGAAGGGGTCGAGGCGGCACTCATCGTTGGCATCATTGCTAGCTACCTCGTAAAGATCGGTCGCGCCGACCGACTCTCCAGCGTCTGGCTTGGCGTCGCCGCAGCAGTTGTAGCTTCAGCCACTATTGGCGTCCTTGCATTTCTCCTACTAGGAAGCCTTCAGGGAACGGCGGAGAAGATCTTTGCCGGCTCCGCCTCACTCCTTGCGGTGGTGATCCTTACGTACATGCTCTTCTGGATGCGCAAGCAGGCCATCACTCTTGGCGCGGAGCTGCGCAGCGGGGTTGATCGCGCTGTTGCCTCGACGTCGATTCTTGGCCTGAGCCTGCTCGCCTTCACCGCGGTGATTCGGGAGGGGATTGAGACGGCGCTCTTCTTGCTTGGACAGACCACGGCCGCAGCGGATCAGGGACTCTCGGTCGTCGTGGGTGCTTTTGTCGGCCTCCTCATCGCCGCTGGTATCGGTGTGCTGATCTTTCGTGTTGGAATGCGACTCAACCTGGGCGCCTTCTTCAACGTGACGGGCGCCGCACTCGTAGTGATTGCGTCGGGCCTCCTCTCATATGGCGTTCATGAGTTCATCGAGCTCGGCCTGCTGCCAGCCCTGATCAACCCGGTTTACGACATCTCTACGATCCTGCCGCACAAGGAGGGGATCGGTCAGTTCTTGCGCGCCATCGTCGGTTACAGCTCAACCCCAGAGCTAACGACGCTCCTTGCGCAAGTCACGTATTTGATCTTCGGCCTCTTCTTCTACGTGCGCCCCGTGAGGCGAGCCGCTGCAGTCAGGGCCGCAACGGGCGCCTGATTGGCGCGTGCGGGCTTCGCACGCAATGATGTACTGATGCAGATACTGCACGTTGAAGCGCTCTCGCACTCGTTCGGCGAACGAGAGGTGCTGCGCAATCTTTCCCTCTCCATCGACGCAGGTGAATCGGTGGCGCTCTTGGGTGCCAACGGATCGGGAAAATCAACGCTCTTGCGCCTGGTCGCCGGGCTCCTCATGCCAACGGCTGGGCAGATCGCGCTCGTTGGGAGCGCGGCGGCTGCCGGTCGAACTGAGGTCGGCATTGTCTTTCAAGAGGCACGACTTCTTCCATGGCGCACGGTGCTCCGCAATGTGACCCTCCCCCTAGAGTTGGCGGGCGAGTCGCTGACGACTGCACGCGCGACAGCCGAGGCGGCACTCACGCGCGTTGGCGCTGGTGGGCTACTCGATCGCAGCCCTAGTGAGATTTCGGGGGGAGAGCGTGGTCGTGTGGCGCTTGCTCGCGCGCTTGTTCGGCGACCCTCGCTCTTGTTGCTTGACGAACCCTTCGCCGCGCTCGACGCCATCACGCGCGCCCGCCTCGACGATGAGCTTCCCGAGCTCGTGGCAGGGGCGGCAACGCTGCTCGTGACCCACGATGTCGCAGAGGCCCTGCTCGTTGCCGACCGCGTACTGGTGCTTGGCTCCGATGGAGCCATTCAACTTGAGGTGCCTGGTCTGCGAGGCCAGCCATCAACTGGGCGTCGCGCCGCACTCCTCTCGCCTGACGGCGCCGCGCGGCAGACGCGCCTCTACGGCGCCCTTGATTCGGTGCCGCATGCGTAGACTGACTCAGCTTACCCCCGTCGCCGTAGCCGCTCTCCTGCTCGCAGTGTGGGAGGTTGCGGTGCGCACGTTTGCTGTGCCGCAATTCATCCTCCCCGCGCCTTCGGTGATTGCGGTGCGATTCGCGGAGGCGTGGGCCGACGGCACCATGCTGCGCCATCTCCTCCCCACCGTGACCGAGGTGATGATCGGTGGCCTACTTGGCGGTGCGCTCGGTCTCGTGATGGGTATCACGCTTGGGCTCTCGGGCTCTGCTCGACGTGTCGTCAGTCCCTATCTCGTTGCGGCACAGTCAACGCCAATCCTTGCACTCGGCCCAGTGCTCGTACTCTGGCTCGGACCAGGGCTCGCCGCAAAGGTCGCAGTCTGCGCGCTGATTACGCTCTTCCCTGTTGCAATCTCGACGCTCGTCGCCGTGCGCGATGTTGACGCCGGAACCCTTGAGCTAATGCGCTCACTCGGGGCAACGCGCTGGCAGAGCCTTCGGTACGCAAGACTTCCAGCGGCACGTAGCGGCATTCTTGCTGGGGCACGTGTTGCCGCAACGCTCGCGGTGGTCGGGGCAATCGTTGGCGAGTGGCTCGGAGGCACCGCAGGACTCGGCGTGCTTCTCAATCTTGCGCGCGGGTCACTCTTCGATACGCCACTCCTCTTCGCCGATCTGTTGCAGATCGCAATCCTTGGTGTGAGTGCGTATGCGCTCGTGCTTCTGCTTGAACGGGTACTATCACGAAGGATCGCCTGAAGCGATCAAAAGCGTAGGGGGGTTAGCCATGAAGCGTATTTTGGTCGCACTGCTCAGTTCACTCGCACTGGTTGCTGCAGGGTGCACATCGAGTGCCTCGCCGACACCTTCAGCATCGGCTTCGGTGGCCCCTGTGAAGCTCACGGTTGGACTCGGCTACATCCCCGGCGTTCAGTTCGCCCCCTTCTATTTGGCGCAGCAGAGCGGCGCTTATGCTGCTGCTGGCCTTGAAGTAACGCTGCAGAATCAGATCGATCCTGACCTGATCAGCCTTGTCGGTAGCGGCGGACTGGATCTTGCCCTCGCTGACGGCACCAGCATGATCCCCGCTGTTTCACAGGGCATTCCTGTCCGCTATCTGGCCACCATCTACGGTGTGCTGCCAAACGTTGTGATCGCGCGAACCGATGCGGGGATCATGAGCCCAGCCGACCTGAGGGGGAAGCGCGTTGGCACGCCAGGTCAGTACGGTTCAGGGTACCTGACGCTACTCGGCATCCTCGACGAGGCATCGCTCAGCATTGGCGATGTATCGCTCGATCTCTACCCAGACTTTGGGCAGACGCAGGCGCTGATCAGCGGCGCCGCTGATGCAACAACCGGATACGCCAACAACGATCTTGTACAGGCGCAGGCGGCAGGGGTAGAGGTAGAGGTCTTCTATGCCTCGGCTGCGGCACCATTCGCAGGGCCTGGCCTCATCTCTTCGCCAACGACTATTGAGAGCAAGCGCGATGCAATCCGTGCCTTTATTGCCGCAACACTTGAAGCGATGCGACAGATTGCTGCGAACCCAGAGCTCGGCGTAGATGCGGCCGCGAAGGTTGTTCCTGAAGTCGCAGCGACACCTGCGGCCCGTGCCGGTTCCCTCGCTGTTATGACGGCAACAGTCGATGTCTGGGCCGGCCCACTACAAGAGAGCGCGGGCTACGGGGCGATCAGCGTTGAGGGCTGGGAGACGTCCATCAACTTCATGCGCTCGATCCCTGGCCAGCAGGTGCTCGACGGACTGAAGGCGAGCGATATCGTCGACGAGTCGCTACTCCCGTAACCTGACCGCCTCTAGACGAGCGGCCACGGGAGTGGCGGCCAATCTGG